>NZ_JBQCIE010000063.1:0-13432 GCF_051954055.1 Humibacter sp.
CGGCCGGGTGGTGCGAATACCACCACGTGCAAGAGCACTCACGAGGGGGACCCACCGACACCAGCAACGGTGCCGCCGTCTGCTGGTTCCACCACCGGTCCATCGACACCGGTGGGTGGGCGATCCGCATGCACAACGGGAGACCACAAGTCCGGGCACCCGGATGGATCGACCCAGGCGGAACCTGGCGAGACACCGGCCAAGAACACCGAAAGCCGAAACTCCGCGAATGAGCGCGCGCCGGCATGCATGCGGGCAGCACGAGACGCAGCGCTGCTCGGCGCCCACGGTGCGGCGTTCGGGCCCAGCCCCTCGTCGGCGCGCTCGGGTGCGGATCACGTGCGTGCGGCGCACCGGGCCGGTCCTCCAGCCTGATCTGGAGAGGTGGCTGTGCCGGGCGCCGGCCCTCAACGACCCCAGCCGAGCGGCTCCGGACGGGGAAACGACGACGTCACCGCCACGTCGCGACCGGAAGCCGCCGAGCGCGTGATGGCATCCACCGTCTCGACCACGTGGGCGGCGTGCTCGCCTGTCGCGCGGTGCGGGCGGCCCTCATCGATCGCACGGGCGAGGTCGCGCAGGCCGCGGCTCCACTCCACGCCATCGCCCCCGTCGCCGGGGCAGAGCTCGACATCCGTCCACGAACCGCCGAACGGAGTGGTGCGCACCGACGACCTGGGCTCCACCCACGACGACAAGACGAGGGTTCCGTCGTCGCCGTGGAACTCGACACCCTCTCCGACCGTGCGCGCGCCGTCGACGTAGAAGCTGCAGGTCAGGCGCACCAGAGTGCCATCATCCATGGTCAGCATCGCGACCACGAAGTCGTCGGCGACGGGGTGGAAGCTCTGGCCCCGCTTCGTCGTGCGGTCCGGCAGAAGCACCGCACCCGTCGCCCGAACGGAGCGCACCGGACCGTGGATCACCGTGAGCAGGGCGATCGGATACACGCCGACGTCGAACACGGGACCGACCTCGTAGAAGCCGGCGGGGTTCGGATGCCACGTCTCGATGCGTCCGTGATCCGCATTGGCGTAGACCGCGCGCACGCGTCCGACCGCTCCGCGCTCGATCTCGCGCCACGCCGTCTGCGAGGCCGGGCTCAGCCACACCGACGGCGATCCCGCCAGACGCACACCGTTCTCCCGAGCGATCACCACGAGCTCCTGTGCCTGCGCCGGGTCGAGCGTGAGCGGCTTCTCGCTGTACACGTGACGGCCGGACCTCAGCACAGCGCTCGTGACGGCGAAGTGCGCGTGGTGGATCGTGAGGTTCACGACGATCTCGACACCGGGATCGGCCAACAGCTCCTCGAAGGATTCGTAGGCGCGCACGCCGTGCTTCGCCGCGAAGGCGTCGCGGGCATCCGCACTCACGTCGAAGGCCCCGACCAGCTCCAGCTCGTCAGCTGCGCCGATCTCGGCGGCGTAGGACTGCGCGATCACGCCGCATCCGACGATCGCTACCGGATGCACCGCCATCAGTTGTCCCCCTCGAACAGTGCTTCCACGAATGCGCGGCTGCGTGCCACGGCGTTCCTCGGGTCGCCTTCCTCCGGCTCGTGCTCGATCGACAGCGGACCGTCGTACCCGATGTCGGCCGCAGCACGCAGGCAATCGGCGATGTCGACGATGCCCTCGCCGAACGCGCACGTGTCGTGGGCGCCCGCTGCGCGGACATCCTTCAGGTGGATGTACTCGACGGCAGGCCCCAGCTCGCGTATCGCAGCGGCCGGGTCGCAGCCCTGTGTCGCGAACCATCCGGTGTCGACGGTGACGCCGACCCGATCGCCCGGAATGTCCTCCACCTTCGCGAGCAGCTCGGCCACGCTCGCCTCCGGGTGGTTCTCGCGGCCATAGCGCAGCCCGTACTTCTCCAGCAGCCCGGCGAACGCGCGCGGGTCGCGCTCGGCGAAAGCGCAGTATCCGGCGAGCACCGGCACCTCGAGCGCCTCGAGCAAGGCGCAGACCCGCTCGCACTCCTCGGCGGTTTCGCCGAACGGACCTCCGGCATAGCTCGTGAGACGGATGCCGCGCCGCTCGGCCGCCGCCCGAGCCGCGTCGACATGCTCGGGCGTCGCCCACTCCCCGTCCAACTGGGCACACCAGAGGTCGTACGCGGCGAAGCCCAGCTCGGCCACCTCGGCCAGCAGTTCGTCGAACCGCTCGGCGAACGTGTCGACCGGCCGGAACCACGCCTCCGTCGATTTCACGCCCTGCCCCCACCCGCCGGGCATCGACCAGTTCACCTGCCGGGCGACGAAGTTCGCACCGTTGAAGGCCAGTTCATTCCGCATCGAACACTCCTCGATAGACTCGTTGTGGTAACGATGCCACATTCCGCACGCTCAGGAGGATGAACACATGGCCAGGATCCGCCGGCTGCTCCTGCTCGGCCACACGCACCACGACGTCGGCTACACGAACAGTCCACGGATCATCGACCGGATGCACGGCGAGATCGTGCGCGAAGTGCTCCGGCTCGCCGACGCCGAAGTCCGGCCGCTGGATGCGTCGGAGCGGTTCCGGTGGACATTCGAGGTCGCACGCCCCGTGCTCACGTTCCTGCGGACGTCCACTCCGGCCGAACGCGACAGCCTTCGCCGGCACGTGTCGGACGGCACGGTCTGCGTGACGGGCGGATACCTCAACCTGACGCAGCTGCCCGACGCACCCGAGTTCGCCGCCGCGTATCGCGCGCTCGAGGCGATCCGATCCGACGGCATCCGCATCCGCACCGAGCAGCACGGCGACGTGAACGGCATTGCCTGGGGCGCGACGGACGCGATGCTCGACGCCGGCATCGACCGCCTGCTCATGGCGCTCAACCCCGACCACGGCCGCGCACCGCTCGAGCAGCCCAGCGCGTTCTGGTGGGAGGCGCCGTCGGGCCGGCGCGTCTTCACACTGCTGTCGACGCACTACGGATTCGGCGAGGAGTGGGGCATCGTCGACGGCGATGTCGAGCTCGCGTGCGAGAACATCCTGCGATTCGTCGAGCGACTGGATGCCCGTGACGACTACCCGTTCGACACGGCCGTCGTGCACGCCGGCAACGACAACCGCTGGCCGACCGCGCTCTTCGTGGACGTCCTGCGGGCGTGGAACGAGCGCCATCCGGACCGTCCGATGACGACGGCGACCACGGACGGCGCCATGGATGCCCTGCTCGCGCAGGCGCCGCCGGAGCTGCCCGTGCTGCGCGGCGAGTGGGCCGACTGGTGGTCGCACGGGCACGGCTCGACAGCCCGTGAGGTCGCCGTGTACCGCGAGGCGCGGCGGTTCGCCCGGGCGGCACGGGAGGCGTTCCGCCTGGCGCGGGAACGCGGCGAGGGCGCGCCGGAACTGGCGACGGTGCTGGGCTACCGGCGCGGTCCGGTGCGGCTCCGGTCCGGCGCCGAGCTGGCCCGCGCGTTCGACGCCGTCGACGAGCAGCTGCTGCTGTTCGGCGAGCACACCTGGGGCTCCTGGGAGACGTACTCGAAGCCGCACTCGCATTTCAGCCACTCGCACTGGAACGCGAAGGCCGGGTTCGCCTACGCCGCGTGGGACGAGGCGCGCGACCTCGCGGTGGAGGCGCTGTACCGGCTCGCCGCCTCGGGCGCCGAACTGTTAGATCGCGACGGTGTTCTGGTCGCGAACCTCACGGACCGGCCACGACACGAACCGGTCGAGGCTGAGGTGGGCGCACGTCGCGTCACCCTCGTCGCAGAGCTGCCGCCGTACGCCGTCACCGTGTTGCCGGCCCCACCCGACCTCCCCGCGAGCACTCCAGGCACGGTCGCCGAAGCCGGCAGGTACCGGGCGGTGGTCGACCCGGAACGCGGCGGTGTCGTCTCGCTGACCGCCGACGGGCGCGAACTCGTCGACGTCGGATGCCCGCACGGGCTCGGTGCGGTCGTGACGGAGATGCCGGTGACCCGCGAGCATCCGATGTTCGAGAATCCGAAGAACTTCAATCCGGCGTTCCCGGGCCCGGAGTTCGAGCACACGCACGCCCGCTCGAGCGAGACGCCCAGCCTGACCGAGACGGATGCCTTCACCCGCATCGAGTGGACGAGCCGGCAGGCGGGCGGCGAGCGCCGCGCCCCGATCGAGGCCGCGCACGCGCTGACGCTCTACCGAGACCTGGACCTCATCGATCTCGCCGTGCGGATCTCGAAACCGGAGGAGTTCTCGCCGGAGAGCGTGTTCGTCGCGTTTCCGTTCGGCATCCGCGCGCCGGAGTTCCTGCTCGAGACCGCCGGCGCCGTGTTCGCGGCCGAGACGGAGCAGCTTCCCGACACGTCGAAGGACTGGTACTCCATTCAGCACGCGATCGGCGTTCACGGCGACGGCCGCGCGGTGCTGTGGGGGTCGGTGGATGCTCCGCTCGTGCAGCTGGGCGGCTTCCACACCGGCGAATGGGCGCGCACGCTGGATGCGCCGGTCGGTCACGTGAACAGCTGGGTGATGAACAACCTGCACTTCACGAACTTCCAGGCCAGGCAGGAGTTCACCGGAACATTGCACTACCGCTTCAGGCTCGCCGCACCCGAGGACCTCCGCGAGCAGGTCCGCCGGTTCGGCGCGGACCTCGCCCTACCTCTCCAGGCACGCGCGTACCACGGCCCACTGGGTCGCTGATTCGCAAACAGTCCCTACAGCGGCCGCTCGATCAGGTCCACCTCGCGGATCGGCTCGCTCGCATCCGACGGCACCACGAACGTGCGCAGCTGGGACGCTCCGAAGTCCTCCTCGATGGTGCGCCCCAGCATCGGCAGCTCGATGCGCGACCGGCCGGGCTCGCCACGCGTCTCGATCGCGCGCACGACCACGTCGGCACCACCGGGCGCGTCGCAGGCATCCTCTGTGCCCTTGAGCGCCGTGACCATGACGCTCCCGCCTCCGTCGGAGGCGAACGAGTGCACCGGCGGCAGGACGCCGTCGTGGAACGACTCCTGCATCGCGCGCACCGGATTGCCGAGCAGCAGAGCGCGGCGCACCGGGTCGGCCGCGCGCCAGTCGCCGGCGTGCGGCACAAGCTCGTAGCTGAAGTTCTGGATGCCCTGATCCTGGAAGCTGTAGATGCCGTCGGGATCCAGAAGCCGCGGGTCGTGCCACGAGTAGACCGGGCTGCGAACGGCGGTGATGCCGATCGAGGGCTCATCCCCGCCCGAGGTGTCATACGCGTGCTTGTTCGTCGCGACGACGGTGAGCCCGGCGGGCTCGCCGCCGATCCTGCCGGTGAGGTCGACCCAGGACTGCGCCGGCTGCTCCGAACCGTTGACGTGCCGCTCGAGGTGTCCGAACGGGATCTCGTACGTCGCCGTCGGCTCCTGCAACACGGTCGGGAAGCGAAGCTTGAGCAGGTGCGCGTGCTCCCGCCAGTCGAGCGTGACGTTCACCCGCAGCACCGGTGAGTCGTGGTCGAGCACGAGCTCCTCGATGAGAGTGGATGCGTGCCACTCTCGCTCGATGCGCACCCGCGAACGCAGGGGTCCGGTCTCGCGCACCACGATGCGCCTCAGCGCCATGGGCGCGCTCGGCCACGCGTAGGAGACCACGCGGTGGCCCCAGGTATCGGTCGGATCGTCCGTGATCTGCGTGTGCTGCTCGCCGTCGACGCCGGCCATGAGGTCGACGCCTGTCGCCTTGACGAGGTACGACGAGATCCATCCGGTGCGCTGGTCGAGCTCGATGCGCACGTGCTCGTTCTCGAGCACCCGCTCGGAGACCTCGAGAGACGTCCCCGCTCCGGACCCGTGCCCCGACCGCAGCCGGTACAGCCGGTAGCCGAGCGCCGGCACCTCAGCGCGGAACACGACGGCACCGCGTGAGACGTCGGATGTCGTCGCGGTCGACTGCGTGTTCTGGAAGACGACCTCGCCACCGTTCTCGTCGACCACGTGCACGCCGGTGCGCTGCGATCCGTACTGGAACACGACATCCGTCGAGACCGGCCACGGATGCGGGTTGAAGACGAGCACGGGCTGCGTGCCGTCCTCGCGTGGCACGTCGACCTGCCGGGCGATGGTGTTGTGGGCGCGCGTGATGATGCGCTTGGAGATCGCGACGGCCTCACCGAGCTGGTCGCGGGCATCCTCATACGAAGGCTCGATGGCTGAGCCCGGAAGCACGTCGTGGAACTGGTTGAACAGCACCTGCTTCCAGGCCGTCTCCAGCTCGTCACGCGGGTAGTCGATCCCATCCGTGACCGCAACCACCGCCGCCCAGCGCTCCGCGTTCAGCACGGCGAACTGCGCGCGGCGCTGCCACGCCTTGATGCCGGAGTGCGCCGAATAGCAGCCCCTCGCGTGCATCTGCAGGTCGCTGCGACGAACGGGCAGACCGTCGAGGAACGCGTCGCCGCGGGCGAGGATCTCGTCGAAGTAGGTGCGTGGAGACGACATCGTCAGCCTTCCGAAGGTGCCCATGCGGTCGTAGCGGTGGATGGACTCGATGTTCGCGATCGTCGGGCCGCCGCCGTGGTTGCCCACTCCGTAGAACACCATGGCGTCGCCCATCGAGCGGTCCAGCGATCCGATCGCCTTCTCGGTCTGGTAGTCGACCGCGCCAGGCGGGCTCCCGTACTCGAACGGGATGCGGTACGCGAGCACCCGGGATCCGTCCGGAGACTCCCACCAGAACAGCGTCGACGTGAGGTCGGATTCGTGCGGGCCCGGCCGCAGGAACGTGTAGGAGTCCATGCCCTGGCCGCGCAGGATCTGCGGGATCATCGCGTTGTGCCCGAACGGGTCGACGTTCATCCCCACCGTCGCCGGCTTGCCGAAGCGCGAGATGAGGTAGCGCTGCCCGTACAGCCCCTGCCGCACGAAGCTCTCACCCATCGGCAGGTTATTGTCGGGCTCGACCCACCATCCGCCCACGTTGACCCAACGGCCCTCTGCTACGCGGTCCTGGATGCGCGCGAACAGCTCAGGATCGGACTCCTCGACCCAGCTGAGCAGCACGATCTGGTCGCAGGTGAACACGAAGTCGTCGTACTCGTCCATGCGCTGGATGGCCGACCAGAACGTCGCGCGCGCCTCCTGGTAGCCCTCCTGCCACGGCCACAGCCACACCGGGTCGAGGTGCGCGTTGCCGATCATGTACAGCGTGCGCTGCGGCGTCGCCGTCGGACGGCGGGCAGGCTCGAGCTCGACCGGCTGCGTTCCGGATGGCGCGTTGGAGACCGGCGCCTTCGCGGTGAGCAGGTCGGTGGCGGGCGGCTCCCCCGCGATCAGCGGCGCGAAGTGCTCGTTCGCCGAATCCACCGAGATCTTCTCCATCGTGCCTGCGCCCTCGCGCGGCTCGTACTCCTTCGGTCCGGCCGCCGTGCGAGGAACGCCGGTCGCGGCGTCGTCCTCCGGCTTCCAGTCCTCTGCACGCTGCTGCGCTTCGCGGTCTTTCACGGTGCGATCACGTCCTCGGGTGTGCCGTCGGCCCAGGCATCCACGATCTCGGAGAGCACGTGGAGCATGAAGGTGTGGAACTCCTGGATTCTCGGGGTTGACGTCGAGGGGCTCAGCAGGCAGTGGTCGGCGTGCTCTCTGGCGGCACCGCCGTCGCCCCCGCCGAACAGCACGGTGGTCGCGCCTGCCGCCCTGGCCGCTTCGAGGGCCAGGACGATGTTCGGGCTCATGCCGCTCGTGGTGAACGCGGCGACCACATCGCCCGGCCGTGCAAGACCGCGCACCTGCCTGGCGAACACCTCCTCGTAGGAGTAGTCGTTGGCGATGCACGTCAGGGTGGTGGGGTCGGTGCTGAGCGTCACCGCGCCGAGCGGGCGGCGGTCACGGCTGTAGTGCCCGATGATCTCGCCCGTGAAGTGCTGAGCGTCGGCCGCGCTGCCGCCGTTTCCGAACGTGTAGAGGATGTGCCCGGCCGCGAACGCGGAGCACAGCACCGCGCCGATCCGGCGGAGCGCAGGCATGAGCTCCTCTCCGGCCTCGGCGACGGCGATGTGCTCCGCGAGCTGGCGGCCCATCCAGTCCTCGGCGATCTCAGACATGGTGCGGCTCCGGCATGGGAACGCTCGCGCTGGCGAGCTTGTCGAGGTGGTCGAACGCGACCGCGCCCGCGCCGACCACGCACACCACGTCGCCGAGCCCGGCGAGCACGACGTTGGATGCCGCGGCTGCCGGCGGCATCGCGGCTGCGGCGACGCGGGCGCGGATCGGCTCGATGAGCACGTCGCCGGACCGCGTGACACCGCCGCCGAGCACGACCAGGTCGGGCTCGAAGACGTTCACCAGGTCGGTGATGGCGACCGAGAGCACGTCGATGGTCTCCTCCCACAGCTCGACGGCGAGCGGGTCGCCGGCAGAGGCAGCGGCGACCACGTCTTCGGAGCGGATGTCCGCGATTCCGGCGAGCACGGACCCCGCGCCGCGCGCCGCGACGGCTTCTCGAGCACGCAGCGCGATGGAGGTGCCGGAGGCGTAGCACTCGAGGCATCCGCGGCGGCCGCAGAGGCAGGGCCGGCCGCCGGTGCGCACCATGACGTGGCCGAACTCGCCGCCGTTGCCGGCGGCACCCCGATGCAGTCGGCCGTCGATGACGGCACCCCCGCCGATCCCGGTGGAGATCGTGAGGTAGACCATCGTGGAGACGTCGCGCGCGGCGCCGTAACGGAACTCGCCGAGCGCTCCCACCGTCGCGTCGTTCTCCAGCACGGCGGGAACGCCGAACTCGCGCGACGCGAGGTCGACGATCGGAACATCCACCCAGCCGGGCAGATGGAGCGGGCCGGTCAGCACGCCGGCATCGGCGTCGAGCGGGCCGCCGCACGAGATGCCGACCGCCTCGATCTCGGACGCGGGGATGCCCGACGACGCGATCGCGCGGTGCCCGATCTCGAACAGTCTGGGAACGATTACACCGGGACCCTCCTCGCGGCGAGTGGGTTCGATGACGAGTCCGTGGGTTCGGCCGTCCTCCGTGACGACGGCGACGGCCAGCTTCGTTCCGCCGATATCGAGCGAGAGGACCGCTCGTTGGCCAGTTGCCATCATGTCCTTCCGGAGCTTCATGACCGTCGTCACCGCCGGATCATGTGGAATCGTTCCCACAAATAGTAGGTCGCGCGGCCCAAGCGGGTCAACTCACGCGGCCCGATTGCCCGCACCCGCGAGACTGCACGCCCACCCCATCCCGAACCGCGAGACTGCACGCCCACGCCATCCCGAACCGCGAGACTGCACGCCCACCCCGAAACAGCGGGTATTACCCACCCTCTCGGGGTGCGTTTGCAGTCTCGAGGTGCGGCGCGGCGTCGGACCCGCGCGGCGCGAGCGGCGCACCGCGGCGGCGCCGCAAGGAGCGCGCGCTCGCTAGAGCGTGTCGACGACCGCGTCCCCCGCCTGGCCGAGCCGCGTGTCGCCAAGCGCGACGTCGGCGGCAAGCCGCTGCCGCTTCGCCGGCGTAGCGGATGCCCGCACCCGGAACCGCAGGCGCACCGTCTCGCCCGCCCCCGCCACCGCGGTGGCCGTCCCAGCTTCACTCCATCCCGGCGGCACCACAAGCCGAGCCACAACCGAACGCGGCTCCTCGAACGGATTCACGACGACGACCTCGTAGTCGAGCCAGGCACCGGCATCCGTGCGCAGGTAGAACGGTTCGACCAGCACAAGGTTGCCGTCGGCCGGCGGCCGCAGACCGTCCGACGGAAGCAGCTCGTCGTGGATGCGCGCGAGCTCGTCGCCCTGCTGCTCGAGCAGGCGCAGGTACTCCTCGTCGACCTCGCGGCCCTGCCAGTGGCCGGTGATCATCAGACCGGGTGCGATCCTCCGGTAGAGCGCAGCGCTCGCTCGGTAGTCGTCGCGTCGGAACCGGTTGCGGTACTGGTAGTTCAGGATCTCGCGCTGAACACCCAGCCGCCCGTCTGCCGCCTGCTGGTCTCCGGTGGCCAGCACCAGAAGACCGTCGACCTCGAACTCGAACGCTCCCGCGTAGAGCGTGTGGCCGGGAAGCGGGTGCGTAGTGATCTCGTACTCCCGCCACTGCACCGCCTCGCCGAGCGGCAGCACGCGATCGGCCGGAATCGGCTCGAACCACTGGCACGGCAGATCGGTGCGCATCGGGTCGGCCATGATCGGCTCGACGTTCTCCGGCAGCCACACCTGCGTGCCCTCGACGTCGCGGAGCAGGTTGATGCCCGCCACGTGGTCGTCGTGGTAGTGGGTGGCAAGCACGACCTCCACCTCGGTGACGCCGTAGTCGCGCTTGAGCGCGGGAAGGGAGGCCAGCCACGGCCGTCGTGCCGCGCGGTCGGTACCGGCCGGCCATCCCGTCGACATGTCGTAGCCGTAGTCGATCAGCAGCGCCGGCCCGTCGTCGCTGAGCAGCACGTACGAGCACGAGTTGGCCGTGCGGTTCAGGAGCAGGTGGTCCGTGAGCCGCACGAACGGCCGCTCGAGCCAGTCGTGCAGGTCCCATGCGCGGGTGCGGCGCGAGTCGACGTATCCGCTCATCCGCTCGGCCAGCAGCTCGAGCGCGGCACCCGCATCCGTCATCGGCTCGCCGTGCGAGGGGAGGAGGATGTCCGGATGCTCGTCGCGCAGAAGGTGGCACGAGAGCACGTTCATGGCCGGACCCTCGTTCTCGGTGTACGACCACTGCGTCGACGCCAGCGACCACACCTTGCCCGGCGCGTAGATGAGGTCGCCGGTGAACGCGATGCGCTCGTCGGCCCGGTCGATCAGGTACGTCACCGACCCCATGGTGTGGCCCGGCGTCGGCACCGTGGCGATGCGCAAGCCCCCGAACTGCGCCGTGCGGTACTCCGGCACGGTCCCCGCGATCGGAATCGGCTCGAGCAGGGAGAACCGGTCCTGCCGCAGGTTGTAGTCGTTGTAGAGCGCGCGCGCCGACCACATCTCGTCCGCCCGGGCGAACAGGTCCTGCTCGACCGGCGGAACCCAGACCGGGATGCCCGCCTCGACAGCGCGCGGCAGCCCCTGGCCCTGGTCGCGGTGATGGTGGGTCATCAGCACGGCGTCGAGCCTTGTGAGCCCGAGCTCCTCGAGGTGATCGAGCACATCGCCCGAGCCGAAGTCGATGGCCACGGCTCCCCCACCCGCCTCACCGGGCTCGGGTAGCACGACGTACACGTTGCAGGTGTCCGCGAACCGATGGACGCCAGGGACGACCTCGGTGAACGCGCTCATACCATTCCTCGCGCCTCTCGACGAACCGCTCGCACCTGAAGATAGCCGCGCCACAGAGACGCGATCTCGTCGAGGTCGCCGTCTTCGATGGGTTCCCGGCTGTTGTCGATCGATTCGACATAGTAGAGGGCGGGCACGCCGAGCCCCGCCTGCACGCGCGCGTACGCGAGCCATTCCTCCCGGTTCGGCATGGGCCACTGGTCGGTGTCGATCGGATGCCCGGGCAGCGCCGCCGCCGCGATGTCGCGCCGGAAGCGCACCTGGTCGACGACGGGCACCGGATCGCCGTTCACCGACTCCACGAGCACGTCGTTGAGCCGGATCATGTCGGTCACGTCGCCGAACGACGGATGCACGGTGTGCGTCACGACGAGCGCGTCGGGCTTCACCGCCTTCGCGGCGTCGTGGATGGTGCGCACGAGCCGGTGCAACGCCGCGATCCCCCACACGCCGTCGGTATGCGCGCGCAGCGTGCGACCGGACGGCGCCCGCTGCGTGAAGTCCACCTTGAAGCCGTCGGCGTCGAGACCGTCGCGGGAGAGCATCCACGTCACCTGCGCGGCGAGCGCGGCGAGGTACGCAGGATTCGACGGATCGACGGCGACCGGCTGGCCGTGAGCATCCTGAACCGTCAGCTCGGGCGGCAGCCCGTCCGGATCCCACGCCTTCAGCCACAGCAGCACGTGCTGGCCTTCCGCGTGCCGGGCGGCGATCCAGGAGCGCAGGTCCGGCCACTTCTGTTCGTCGACCGTGTTGGTCCCGTAGTCCGCCTGCCAGCGGTCGTCGATCATGACCGTGCCGGGATGGATGCCGTGCTCGGCAAGGCGCAGCAGCCAGCGATCGTAGAACTCCTGCCTGGAGAGGTCGGCGGCGAACGCCACGCTGTCGGGCAGCACGAACCCGTGCGGGGAGTCGGGAGCGAGTTCCTCGCCCTCGTGCGTCAGCTGCACGGCCAGCGCGGACTGCGCGCCCCAGCCGCAGAAGATCGGCTCGTACCACCAGTCCGCCACCGGCCCCGGCTCTCCCGTCCAGCCGCGGCCTGCGACGTCGTCGCGATAGTCGATGATCGCGGTGCGCGGCGAACCGGCGGGCCGCAACACGAACTCGGGCGACGACCATCCGTCCGCGCCGACCGTGGTGTGGCCCTCGTAGGTGAGCCGCAGCAGGAAGCCGCCGTCCAGCGCGTCGTAGCGGTACGTCGTGAACCCGAGCTCCTCGACCGGCGCAACGACGGAGACACCGAGCCACTCGCCGACGGGCATGTCGGTCGGGCCGTGCGGGGCGGACGGGTCGATGGTCGGACGACCCAGCCCGAACACGAGCGGCGGCGGCGAGAAGATGCCATGCAGGCGGCCCGGTTCCGCGTCGCCCACCACGCCGAGCTGCGCCTGGCTGGTCGAGGGCCGCACCACCTGAATCGGCTCGGTCGGGGTGGGCACGAAGAGCGACGGGAAGCGGATGCCCGAGCGGAACGTCCCAGCGGCTCCCGTCGGCAGCGCGGCCTGGCCCCCGAAAACCGTGACGTCCGCGATCCGCGCGTCGCCGGCATCCGTCGTCACCTCGACGTGCGCCCGGATCTCGGCCGGCGTGCAGCGCAGCACGAACACGCGGCTCGTCCATGCGCTCGAGTCGCCCGCCACCCGCACCAGCACGTCGCCGTCCGGCTGCTCCTCCACCGTGACGGCCGTTCGACCGGATGCCTCGTCGGGCTCGCCGACCCGGTCGACGTTCGCGATCAGGGAGAGGTCGCTCCACAGCTCGCCGTCCGCGCCCGCGATTGTCGCGCGCGGGCGGGCCAGCGCAACGCCGAGCGTGTACGCGGGCGTCGTGATCACGACCTCCAGCGGACCGCGCGTCACCTGCACAAGCTGGTCGACCTGCTCGATCGTCATTCTGGTGCTCCCCAGTCCGCGAGTTCGTCGACGGATGCCGCCTCCCGTGTCTCCTCCGGCGTCTCCAGCCTGAGGTGAAACGCGGGCTCCGGTGCGAACGAAACCGTCAGCGCCGCCCGCGCGCCGCCGTTCGTCCACTCCAGGTGCAGCACGTCGCGGGCATCGACCCAGTAGCGGAACTCCCCGTCGAACGCGGGATGCCTGCGTCGCACACGCACGAGCCCCAGCTGCGCCCGCGTCACCGCGCTCCCGAGCGCCGCGTCGATCTCCGCCGGAGCGTAGGTGTGCCGGTTGACGTCGCGGCCCTGCCCGGTGCGCCGGAACAACTCGGTGTCGTCGAACCCGCCGAGCAGGCCCACGTAGTAGAGCTGCGGACGTCCCGGCAGCCACA
>NZ_JBQCIE010000064.1:0-10462 GCF_051954055.1 Humibacter sp.
AGCACGCCGAACGCGACGATGAACGCGATCTGCGCGAGGAACAGGATGGGGATCACGCCGAGCGCCGCGAACGTCGACGCCAGCACGAGGCCCGCCGACGTGATGACGCCTCCGGTGACGGCGAGTCCGCGCAGGATCCCCTCCCGCGTGCCGTGCAGCTGTGACTCCTCCCGCACCCGCGTCATGAGGAAGATGTTGTAGTCGATGCCGAGGGCGACGAGGAACACGAACCCATACAGCGGCACGGCGGGGTCGGCGCCCGGAAAGTGGAAGATGCCGTCGAACACGTAGGCGGAGACGCCGAGCGATGCCGCGAACGACACCACGACCGAGAGCACGAGCAGCACGGGTGCGAGGATCGCGCGCAGCAGAAGCATCAGGATGAGCAGGATCACGACGAGCACGATCGGGATGATCGTGTTGCGGTCGTGGATCGACGCGTCGTTCGAGTCGATGGCCACCGCCGTCACTCCCCCGACCAGGATGCCGTCGTGAAGCCGGGTGAGGTCGGCGCGCAGCGAGCGCACCGTCGACTCCGCGGCATCCGAGTCGGCAGGATGCGTGAGGGTCGCCTGCAGCATCACGTCGCCGTCGACGACGGTCGGCGCTGGTGTCGGGGTGCCGGGCGGGCCGAGCGGTTGTATGCCGTTCTTCGTCACCGGCGCCGTACCGCTCGGCGAGTCCTTGGCGACGACGGTCACGGACGACACTCCGGAGTGGTCGAGCAGGAGGTTCGCCATCGGTTGCAGCTGAGACTCGGGGCCCACCACCATGGCCGGGCTGCCGGATCCGCCCGGGAAGTGGTCGGCGAGCACGTTCTGGCCGTCGCGGGCATCCGAGTGTCCCAGGATGAGGTCGCTCTGCGGAACACCTTCCGCCTTCAGCTGCAGCAGGCCGGTCGCGCCGGCGAGCAGGGCGATCGTGCAGACGATCCAGAAGACGCGGGGCGCCCGGCGGATCCACCCGGCGACGCGTGCCCACAGTCCGCGCGCGTGCGGTCCGACGACCTGCGGATGCGCCGAGCCGAGTTTCGGCCGCACCGGCCAGAACGCCACCCTGCCGAACGCGAGCAACAACGACGGCAGCAACGTCATGGCCGCGAGGAACGCGAACACGATGCCGATCGCCGCCACCGGTCCGAGCGCCTTGTTGGAGTTGAGGTCGCTGAAGAGAAGACAGAGCAGGCCCACGATCACGGTGCCGGCCGAGGCGACGATGGGACCGAACGCGCCGCGAATCGCCGCCCAGGTCGCCCTCCACCTGCTCCCCTCGTCGCGTAACGCCTCGCGGTATCGCGAGACGTAGAGCAGCGAGTAGTCGGTGGCCGCGCCGATCACGAGGATGAACAGAATGCCCTGTACCTGACCGTTCAGCTGTACGACGCCCCACTTCGCCAGCCACCACACCACGAGCAGCGCAACGCAGAGCGCGAACATCGAGGTGGCAAGCACCAGTACCGGCAGCAGCGGCGACCGGTAGACGATGACCAGGATGACGAACACGGCAGCCAGCGCCACGGCGAGCAGGATCCCGTCGATGCCGCCGAACGCGGCGACCAGGTCGGCGGTGAATCCGGCCGGGCCCGTGATGTACGAGTTCACGCCGTTCGGCGTGCTCGAGTCGAGGTGGGTTCGAAGCCCCGCGACGTGTGCGTCGAGGTTCGAGTCGTCCACGAAGGGCACGAAGACCTCGGCGGCCTTGCCGTCCTTCGACGACACAGGTGGCGACACGTCGCCGTGCACGCCTGGCAGGCCGGCGATCGTATTCGAGTCTTCCCGGATGGATGCCAGGTCGTCCTTCGTCAGACCCGACGAACGCTGGTAGACGACGATGGCGGGCACCGCGCTGCTGCCGCTGAACTTCGGCTGCAGGTCGGCGACCTTGGTGGCATCCGCACTGGCCGGCAGATAGCTGGACTGATCGTTGCTGGAGACCTGGGAGACGCGCCCGAAGAACGGGCCACCCACGCCGGCCAGGGCGAGCCACACCACGATGAGAACGGCGGGCAGCAGAATCCGGAGCCAGCGCGGCACCCGCGTGTTCTCGACAGTGCTCATAGTCGAGCAATATAGCTAGCGTATCTAGTTATAAGCAAGGCTAGAGCATTCGACGTCAGCGTGGTACGTCGCCGCGCCATGCTCCTGTCGCCGTGCCCTGGGCCTCGATGAGGCGCTTGAAGTTCTCGAGATCCTTCTTCACCGCGTGGCTGGCGACACCGAGCTTCGCTCCGGCCTGCTCCACAAGGCCCTCCGGCTGCCAGTCGATCTGCACGGTCACCCTCGAGGTCTCGTCGCTGAGCTTGTGGAACGTGACCACACCGGCGTTGCGGGTCTCGCCTTCGATGCTGGTCCACGCAATCCGCTCGTCCGGATGCTGCTCGGTGATCTCGGCGTCGAACTCACGCGTTGCGCCACCGATCGTCACTCGCCAACGCTGATGCGTGTCGTCGAGCTGGGTGATCGCATCCACCTCGTCGAGAAAATCCGGGAACGATTCGAACTGGGTCCACTGGTCATACGCGGTCGTGACCGGAACCGTGAGGTCGATGCTTTCGTTGATCTGAGCCATGGCTCCTCCTTTGCGAAGCCTCCAGCCAACGGAATGGGTTCAAGACTCGATAGGGGTTGCCACACGACCGGTTCGCCACCGATGATCCGGGTGGATGCTCGGTGCTCGGTGGGAACGGATGGCTAGCCTGGCATGCATCAAGCCCGCACATACACTGGCGATATGGGGCAGGCGCGAGACCGTCCGGACGTCGGGCCCGACGCCGTGCTCGACCCGCGCGTGATCGATCCCGACCAGGAGCTCGTGAGCTTCGAAGGGCTCGGCGACGCGGAGATCGCTCAGATCGTGCACGTGCTCGCCGCCATGCGGAACTGGCGCGAGGCGGAGCAGGAGATCAGCTTCCGGTCCCGGAACGAGATGAAGCTGAACGAGACCGACATGAAGGCTCTGCGGTTCCTCGTCGCTGCGAAGAATCAGGGCGTTCTCGTGACCCCCAGCGGCCTCGCGGATCACTTGCACATCTCGACGGCGTCGACGACGAAGCTCCTCGACCGCCTGGAACAGGCCGGGCACATCCAGCGAGGCCCTCACCCCACCGACCGTCGCGCTCTCGTCATCACAATCACGCAGCAGACTCACGAACAGGTCCGCGACAGCGTCGGACGGATGCATGCCCACCGGTTCGACGTCGCCGCGAGCCTCACGCCTCGAGAACGTGAGGTGGTCATCCGCTTTCTCGAACGACTCGTCGAGACGGACCCTGGCGCGGCGGACGAAAGCGAAACGGCGCAGGGCGCGACGGGGCCGGGTTAGCCGAGCCCCGCGCTGCTACAGCGCCTGCCGGAGTGCCTCGCCCGGCGTCGGCGCCGAAGGAATGTAGGTGCAACCCTCGTACAGCGGCCACACTGCCCAGGCGCCGGCGTCGTTGCGGTACAGGTATCCGAGGACCGTGTCGTCGCGCACGATGTTCCACGGTTCGCCCGCCTCGGGCTGTACGAGGGTGAACGGCGTGTTGTTCACGACGACGAGTTGCGATCCGGGCTGCGGCTGGAAGTTCTCGAGCATGGTGAGACGAATCTTAGACCGGCACGACGCGTAACCTGATCAGTCCTCGAAATCGCCGTATGCGCCGCCCCAGCCTGGCTCGAGTTCTGCGGTTCGTGCCCTGAGCTGCGCGAGCGCTATGCCGTCCATCAGCTCTGCGCCGTCGGACTCTACGCTCGAGGTCCAGATCGGGCAGCCGTCTCCGAGCACGAGCTGTGCGAATTGGCGGGTGCCGTCGTCGTCGATGAACGGCACCTCAGCGACCTCGAAACGGTGAAGCCGGGCAAGGGCCACGGCGTACACCAGGACGGCGTCGGCGAGTGCTGTTCCGGTCAGTATCGATGTTCCTGCGATATTGATGCGCTTCATGATTCCCCAACGGGCGGTGTTGCCGGCTCGCCGGGGTCCGGGGCGACCTTGGCAACCACGGTACGCGCAATGCCTGAGCGGACGCCCCCCTTTACAGGTCGAGATCGCGCCCTACGATGCGCCTGGCGACATCGTCGAGCCGTTCCCGATTGTTGCGTGCGTAGGAGCGGATCAGCTGGAATGCCTGGTCGACGGGAATGCGCCGCTGGTACGACACGACGCCCTTCGCCTGCTCGATCAGCACCCGGCTGTCGAGCGCGTGCTGCAACTGCTCACGGATGAGCTCGCCCTCCTGTGCCTCGCGGCGCTGCAGGATGCTGATGGTCGCGACATCCGCCATCGCCTGCGCCGCCACCTGGTCGAGCTCGGGCGGCATGCCGGCGTGCTCGGAGAACAGGTTCAGCGATCCGATCGTCTGCCGCCGCAGTCGAAGCGGCACGCAGTACACGGAGAGGATGCCCTCACGCGACGCGATCGCGCCGAAGCGGGACCAGCGAGGATCGATCTCGTCCATCTCGGGGATCAGCACGGGCCGACCGGTGCGGAAGCACTCGGCGCACGGGCCGCCGTCGGGGTCCAGCTGGAGCAACTCGATGAGACGCACCCGCTCGGCCGTCGCGGCGACGACATCCAGCTGCCCTCGTTCGTCCTGCAGCAGGATGCCTGCCTCGCTGGCATCCAGAACCGCCTGGCACCGCTCGACGAGGGTCTGCAGCAGATCGATCGGGTCGTAGCCGGTGACGAGATTGTCTGCGAGCATGGCGAAGGACTCCAACAGCGTGGATTCGCGCGCGTCTTCCTCTGTATGCCGCACTACTCGCCACCTCGCACAGAGCCCAGCCCGGTGCTCCCCTCTTCCGAGAAATCCAGCCGGAACGCCAGGATGTCTTCGGAGATCTCCTGCACCGGCCTGCCAGTCGAAAAGGCGTGTGCTCGGATGATGAGTGCGGCGTCCTCGGGGGCGACGCCGAGTTGGGCGATCACCACTCCCGTCGCCTGGTGAAACTGCTGCCGGGAGTATTTCCGGCGCGGCGGTATCCGCGGGCTCGCTCAGCGACAGCAGGATGCGACGCAGAACGAGGCGCGCCGCCGTCGCGGCGAGACCGACGGCGCGCGCGTACTCGCCATCGGCCAGTTGGCCGGGAACCTTGCGATAGAGGTCGACGGCGCCGACGTGGAGCGGACCGAGAGTCAGCGGAAACGCGAACATCGCGCGCACCGGGGTCGACTGGATCGCGTCGATGAACGCCGGCCAGGTCCCTCTTGGCGCGTCGCGAACGTCGTCCTCGAGCACCGGTCGTTGATTGCTCACGGCATCCCAGCAGGGACCTTCGCCGAGATCGAACTGCAGTTCATCGAGGTGTGCGGCGTTGCCGTCCGACGCGCAGACCGTCTCGGGAGCGACGAGATCGCCCAGAGTCGACAGCGCCGCGCCCGAGATCTTCAGATCCCGAGTGAACGGGGCGCACAACCTCGCGTCGTACTCGTCGGCTGTGGCCGAGACCATATCTGGTCGCCTCCTCGTCGTGACACTCGGTCGCGATACCAACGTAGCGTCTGCCCGGTGCACGGCCGCGTCAACCCCTGGCGCGTGCCTTTCGGACGCCGGCTCTGTGCAGCCCAGCTCTCCCTACACTGTCGATATGCGATCGAAGCGGATGCCGGCGTGAGCGCGGCGCACGAGCACGACTCTGAACGTACGCATGGTGGCCATCGCGCGGCCGTCATCACCGTTTCCGACCGCGCGGCAGCGGGCACGCGCGTCGACGAGTCCGGCCCCCTGACCGCGGCGCTGCTGGCCGACGCCGGTTGGCACGCCGACGTGCGGGTCGTGCCCGACGAACTTGACGCGATCGCCGGCGGCATCCGCGCGGCTGTCGCCGGCGGCGCCCGGCTCGTCGTCACGACCGGCGGAACCGGCCTGGCACCCCGGGACGTGACGCCCGAGGCGACGATCCCTTTGCTGGACCGCCTGCTGCCCGGGATCGCCGAGGAGATCCGACGGGTGGGCTCTGCGGGGATTCGCACCGCTGTGCTTTCGCGCGGAGTCGCCGGTGTGCGCGACGGCGCCCTGATCGTCAACCTCGCCGGGTCGCCGGGAGCGGTGCGCGACGGCGTCCCGGTCGTGATCGCGGTCGCCGATCACGTCGTGCAGCAGTTGGGCGGCGGCGACCATTCCGCCGCGGAGTCGAGAGAGGATGCCCGCTCGTGATCGTGCGCGCGCGGCTGTCGGAGGGTCCGCTTGATGCGACGCTGATATTGGCCGAGGTCGCCGCGGCGGATGCCGGCGCCACCGCGCTGTTCGTCGGCACGGTGCGCGACCACGATCCGGGCGCGGCGGGCGAGGTGGTGCAGCTGGAGTACACGGCGCATCCGGATGCCAATGCCGTGCTCGAAGAACTCGCTCGGGCGCTCGATGGGGAGGGCGTTCGCATCTCGGTCAGCCATCGGATCGGAACGCTGGCCGTGGGAGACGTCGCCATCGTCTGCGCCGTCTCCACCGCGCACCGTGCTCAGGCGTTCGAGATCTGCCGCGAGCTGGTGGAACGCGTGAAGGCCGAGCTGCCGGTGTGGAAGAAGCAGATCGAGGCGGACGGCTCGTCGTCCTGGGTGGGGCTGGGCCGCGCGCTCTGAACTGACGCCGAGGGTGCGAGTGCGTCCGCGCAAAAGTGCGGATTCTTGCGCCTGATCTCACCCGCCGGCGAAGGGCGGGAGCACGTCGACGGTCGCGTCGACCGGAACCGCATCGTCGTCGCTGAGCCGTGCGCCGTCGACGCGGACTGCACAGCGCTCCAGCACTCGTGCGAACTCGGCGCCGTGCTCAGCGCTGAGCGCTGTTCGCAGCTCACCGAGCGTGAGCTGATCGTCAAGATGCTGCTCGTCGAGGCCGGCCGCTTCCGCGGCGCCGGCGAAGAATCGGATTCTCATGACTCGGACGCATTCGTGTGACGTTCGATCGCGGCGCGGGTCGCCGCGGCGGCGTCATCCATGGTCATCCCACCGGCGACGGCGACGCCGACCAGGTAGGTCGTGAGCGGACCTGCCGGCCGCATCACGCCGTGCGCGGCGTCGCGGGTGAGGTCGAGCAGCTGCCCGGTCGGCACCTGCGACGGGTCGAGGCCGAGTGCTTCGGCGAGCTCCGTCACCCATGCGTCCAGGTCTGCCGGAGAATCGCTCATTCTTCGATAGTGCTGGATGGCCGCCCAGGTATCAAGGTCGACCGAGGCGCCGACGCTGTCCGGGATGACGCGCAGGCGGCGACCGTCGAGCATCCGCCGAACCGATGCCCCGGCCGGGTCGGGCAGCGCCGCGACCGCAGCGCGCAATGCCTTCGTGCTGTACCGCCCGGCGAGCCACTGCTCGCGGCCGTCGGCATCCGAAAGGATTACGCCGTCCGCGTCGGCGAGCGGTTCCGTTCGAAGGGTGGCGACGATGCGGTCGGCCCGCGGAAGGTCGCACGCGAGCAGCCAGGTCTCGTCCGGGGCCGGCTCGGGAAGGGCATCCAACCCGGCGACGAGGGCGGCGACCGGGCCGCCGAACGGAGGATGCTCGCGCACCACCGTGACCCCGTCGCGCGCGAGAGCGGGCGGGCCGACGACGATGACCGGCGAGCATCCTTCGACCGCATCGAGCACGTGGTCGAGCAGGGCGCGGCCATCCACCTCGACCGACGCCTTGTCAGCACCGTCCAGCCGGGACGCGCGACCGCCAGCGAGGATGATCGCGGCGGTGTTCACCGGGTCGCGTCTCCCGGCGTGGCCGTCGGCTCGGCCGAGCGCAGCCAGTCGCCGCTCTTGCCCCCGGTCTTGCGCTCGAGCCGGATGCGCTCGATCGACACCGACTTGTCCAGACCCTTCACCATGTCGACGACGGCGAGCGCGGCCACCGAGACCGCGGTGAGCGCTTCCATCTCGACGCCGGTGCGGTCGGCCGTGCGCACGGTCGCCTCGATGCGCACGCCGTCGTCGACGATCTCGAGGTCGACGGCGGCACCGTGAACGCCGATCACGTGCGCGAGCGGAAGAAGCTCCGGGGTGCGCTTGGCTCCCTGGATGCCCGCGATGCGCGCGACGGCGAGCACGTCGCCCTTCGGCGTCGATCCGTCCCGGAGGGCGGCGACGACTCGCTCGGAGCAGCGCACCAATCCGGATGCCGTCGCACTGCGCACGGTCGGCTGCTTCTCCGTGACGTCGACCATGCGGGCGGAACCCGCGGCATCCAGATGCGTGAACGGCTGCGCAGTGCCGGCCGCGGTCGCGGGATCGGTCATGTCAGCACCATCACGGTCACGGGGTCTCCCTCTTCGACGCGCTCGACGTTCGTGGGCACGATGGCGAGTCCCTCCGCCGCGGCGAGCGAGCTCACCAGGTGCGATCCGCTGCCGCCCACGGAGGCCGGACGCACCGTCTGCTCGTCGTACACGACCGGTACCACCTGTGTTCGTGCCGGCGGGCAGGTCCACGATGCGCCGGCCGTGCGTGTCACGAGCGGACGGTTGATGACCGGATGCCCGCCCATCGCGCGCAGCGCCGGCCGCACGAACATCTCGAACGACACCGCCACGCTGACCGGGTTGCCGGGGAGGCAGAAGACGAGAGTGCCGTCATCCGTCGTGCCGAAGCCCTGCGGCTTGCCCGGCTGCATGGCCACCGGCTCGAACGCGATCGATCCGACGCCGTCGAGCACCGCCTTCACCACGTCGAACGCACCGACGCTGGCGCCGCCGGAGAGCACGATGACGTCCGGTCGGGCGTCACCCCGCAGGCCGTCGAGCACGCGGCGCAGTTCGGATTCGTCGTCCGGTACGCTGTGCACGCCGGACACCTCGGCGCCCGCCGCCCGCAGTGCAGAAGAAAGGAGCACCGAGTTCGATTCGGGAATCTGTCCTCGCCGAGGCGTCTCCGCCGGCGGCACGAGTTCCGAGCCGGTGGAGATCACAGCGACGCGGGGCTTGCGGTACGCGAGAACGTCATCGTGTCCGGCGGAGGCGATCGACGACAACTGCCACGGCCCCAGCTCGGCACCCGCGGGCACCGAGATCGCGCCGGCCGGAGCATCCTCTCCGACGTGCCTGATGTGCGCGCCCGGCAACGGCTCCGTCGTCACGACCACCCACTCGGGAGCGACGGCGGAGATCGCGGTGCCGAAGTCGGTGTGCTCGAGGGGCACGATCGCATCCGCGTCGCTCGGCACCGGCGCACCGGTCATGATGCGCGCCGCTTCGCCTGCACCGAGCGGCGGGTCGAGCTCGGAACCCGCCGGAACGTCGGCGACCACGTGCAGCCGGGCGCCGGGCGACGCATCCGCTCGGCGCACGGCGTAACCGTCCATCGCGGAGTTGTCGAACAATGGAACCGGCCAGCGGGTGCGCACCGGCTCGGCCAGCACCAATCCCAGCGCCTCGGCCAGCGGGACGCGTTCGGCGGGCAACGGATGCGCCGCACCGAGCACGCGGCCCCGGTGCTCTTCGACCGTGATCATGCGCGTACCCGCCGGTGCACGCGCATCCAGGCGTCGTATCCACCGTCGAGGATGCGGATGTCGGCATCCGGATGCTCGGCCAGCAAGGTGCGCGCGGCGATGCGGGCGCGAGGCCCGGTCTGGCAGAACACGACGACCGGGCGGTCGAGCGGGAGCAGCGGGGCGTCCGTCGTCAGGTGCGCCAGCGGTACGGATCGCGCACCCGGGATGCTTCCGGCGGCGAACTCGTCCGGCTCGCGCACGTCGATGATGGCGGGGTCGCTCAGGTCGCTCAGCTCGGCGACGCTCACGCGGCGCACGGCGTCGGGTCGGGATGCCTCGGCGAGCGGTCGCGGGATGGAATTACCGGCATGCGCGCGGCTCGGTACCAGCGGGACCTCGCTCGTGGTCGCGGTGAGCGCGTCGATCACGAGCATGCGGCCGAGCAGGGTGCGGCCGACGCCGCAGACCAGCTTCACGACCTCCGCGGAGAGGATGCCGCCGAGCTGGCCGCACAGGGCGCCGAGCACGCCTGCATCGGCACAGGAGGGGGCGTCTTCCGGCGCGGGCGGGTCGGGGAACACGTCGCGCAGGTTGACCGGAGCGACCGGGCTCATCCCTGGGCCGGTCGTCGTGCCGGCCGCGTTCATACCGAGCGCGGTCGTCGTGCCGGCCGCATTCATCCCTGGTGCGGTCGTATCGGACGCGGTCGTCGTGCCGGTCGGCGGACGCGACCAGAACACGGTGGCCTGGGCATCGAATCGCAGCACGGAGCCCCAGACGAGTGGGATGCCGAGTGCGGCACAGGCATCCGCTACCGCGTATCGCGTCTCGAAGGTGTCACTGCCGTCGACGACGATGTCGTATCCGGTGAGGAGAGGCGCTGCGTTGGCGGCGTCGAGGTACTCACGGATCTCGACGACCGTGGTGTGCGGCGACAGCTCGCGCACGCGCTCGGCCGCGACGGCCGCCTTCGGACGGCCCACGTCGGTCGTGCCGAACGCGATCTGACGCTGCAGATTGGTGGCATCCACCACGTCGTCGTCGAGGATGCCGAGTGTTCCGACGCCGGCCGACGCCA
>NZ_JBQCIE010000065.1:0-15027 GCF_051954055.1 Humibacter sp.
CGGCCGATCGATCGGCCGCCCTCTTCTTGCGTCTCCGCGACGGTCAGCGACAGGGCCAGATTCCCGTCGTCGTGAAGAACGGGTCCTTCACCCGCCTGATGTAGGCCTGGAAGTCCTCGGCCTGCTCCTGGCACCAGCGCACCTGCAGACGGTGCAGCTCCGCCACGTCGACGCCCAGCTCCGCCGGGTAAGCGCGAGCGATCGCCTGTGCCACCCGTCCAGCCGCAACGGCATCCGCGCCCGCATCGTGCGCATCCACCAGGCTCACACCGTAGTGGCCGGCGGTCAGGCTGAGGGTGCGCTTGCCGCGACGATACTTATCGACCGCCTTGTCGATCACGAACGGGTCGACGATGGGGGACGGGTCTTGCAGCGGCTCGACACCGTGCCGCACCGCCTCGCGGCGCAGCAGCGAGAAGTCGTACGGGGCGTTGTAGGCGACGACCGGGATGCCCCTGCTCAGCAGCGTTCGCAGCGCCGCCACGATCTCGAGAACAGCCCCGGCGGGCTCGCAGCCCTCCGCACGGGCGCGCTCGGTGGTGATTCCGTGAACCGCCGTTGCGGCCTCGGGAATGGGCACGCCCGGGTTCACCAGCCAATCGAGCCGCTCGACGATGTCCCCTGCGGCATCCAGCACGCCGACGTGCGCCGAGACGATGCGCGACGTGTCGACGTCGACGCCCGTTGTCTCCAGGTCGAACACACCCAACTCGTCGTGCCATTGCTTCATGGCTGCAACGTTATGGAGCACCACCGTCATCGGAGCGGAGCAACGACGGCCCGTCGCCATCCGCGGGCCCGAGCCGTTCGCGCGTTTGAGCCGCAACGGTCATGCGGTACTGAATTGAGCTTCCTGGTGTGTCTCTTCCTCCCCAGGTTGTGCGGTTGTGTGGCTATCAACAGGGCTGGTCAGGGCTGGTTTCCGTGCCCGGGGAATGTCGGTGGTGTGCCGTAGCTTCGAAGGTATGAACGACGTGGAACTGGCACCGGTGCCGGAGGGTGATGTCGCCTGCTGGGCGGAGTTGGCGGATGCGTCGTTGTTCGACGAGTCCGCGGAGCTGCTGTTCCTGGATCGGCCTTCCCATCCTTCTGCGGACGAGCTTGTGTCGTGGGTTCGGACGGACTCGGGTGCGGGGTTGATGCGGTCCGTCATTGACGACGCGGTCTCCTCGCAGACGATGGTGAACCTGGAAGCGGCGCGGCAACTGTTCGCGGTGGGTCGGGCGTTCGAATACGCCCGCACGGACCCGAGCGTCTATGTGCCGGTCGGGGCGACCGAGAAGGACCCGCGAGCGGAGGAGGTGGACTTCGCGGTGCGGGCGGTCGCGTTCGATCTGGCGCAGTGGTTGCACCTGAGCGAGAACACGGTCCGCTCCATGGCGTGGCAGGCCGAGGTGCTGAACGCTTCGTTGCCGCGGTTGAAGGAGTTGTTCGTCTCGGGTCGGATCAGCCCGCAGCACGTGCGCGCCGCGGTCGAGTCCTGTACTGGGCTGCCGGATGGGGCCGCGTATGCGATGTTTGACGAGCGGATGGCGGGGATCGTCGAGAAGCTGAACCCTGGTGTGTTCGCACGTCGGTGCCGCCTGTTGCGGGAACGGTTGTGCGCCAACACCCTCGAGCAACGGCACGAGAACGCCCACACCAGACGACGGGTGGTGGTGGAGGCGGCTGCGGATGCGATGGCCTGGCTGAACCTCCACGCCTCCGTACTGGATGTTGCGCAGATCGAAGTCGCCCTCACCGCGGAAGCCCGCCGGTTGCGCACTATGCCGGGTGAGACGCGCACTCTGGATCAGGTGCGTGCGGACTTGGCGGTGCAGTGGCTGAAAGGGGACACCACGGGTGACGGTGCGCACCGTCGTGGTGGGGCGGGGGTGCGGCCGTTCGTGGTGATTGACGACGCCGGCCGGTTCGCTGAGCTCCTCGGGTATGGGCTGATCCCGCCGAAGCAGGCGGCGGCCGCGTTACGCGACGCCCCCTCGTTTCGGAAAGTGCTGGCGGATCCGATCCGTCCCGCGGTGTTGAACCTGGACACCACCCGGTATCGGCCGACCACGGATCAGAAGACGTGGCTCACCCTGAAGTACGGGCTCGACGAGAACGCGGCCCCGTTTCTGCCGGTGGGGATCGTCACCGGTGTCGAAGTGGATCACGTGATCGAGCGCCAGCACGGTGGCCCCACGGACGTGGCCAACCTGGCACCGTTCAAACCCCGGCTGCACCGGATGAAGACCGTGACCAGGATCCGACTGGACCCGAAACCCGACGGCGGCATCCGCGTACGAACACCCACCGGATACGACAGCGACCCACCACCGTTCTAACCGAAGGGACCGTCGCGCCGACGTGCTTCGGCGTCCTGAAGGCGTCGCCAGGGGACTGACCGAGCGTACGATCGCAGGCAGTCTTTCGAATTCTTGGGGCCCGATCGTGCTTGGTCGGCAGGAGGGACGATGATGACCCGGTATCTGATCTCGTTTCCGAGCGGTGTGATGGATGTCACTCCGGAGGAGCTTCCCGCCGTGGCCGACGCGGCACACGCCGTCGTCAGGGACGCGAAGGAGGCAGGAGTGCTCCTCTTCACCGGCGGGCTCAACGACGACGTCGCGCCCGTACGGGTGGCCGCTGACGGCAGCGTGAGCGACGGCACCTACCCGCAGAATGCGCAGTTCAGCGGCGGATTCACCGTGATCGACGTCCCCACGCGCGAGGAGGCCGTTGCGTGGGCATCCCGCATCGCCGAAGCCTGCCGCTGTCGGCAGGAGCTTCGAGAGTTCCAGTTCGACCCGTTGGTCTGAGACACTCCGTGTCTACCGCGGCGCCTCGATGTGCAGCCAGTAGAAGCTCTGCGTGCCGAGCGTGAGGGTGAACCGGCCGTCGTCCGCGATCGTCGGGAACTGCCCGCCGCCGAAGAGGTCGTAGAGCGCGCTGCCGGCGTAGTCGGGGGCATCCAGAGTCACCGAGACCGGGTTGTGCGAGAACGAGAACACGCACAGCACGTTCTCCGGCTGATCGCCGAAGACGGTTCCGCTTCCGCCGTACGACCTCACGAACGCCAGCACGGAGGAGTGGTCCGTGGGCAGCACGGTGATGGAACCGAGCCCGAACACCGGATGCGCCTTGCGCACGTAGATCACGTTGCGCACCCAGTGCAGCAGGGAGCGGGACTGCGCCAGCTGCGCCTCCACGTTCACCTGGTTGAAGTGGTAGACGAGCGACTGCACCACCGGCAGGTACAACTTGCCGGGATCCGCGGTGGAGAAGCCGGCGTTGCGGTCGGGTGTCCACTGCATGGGGGTTCGGGACGAGTCCCGGTCGGGCAGCCAGATGTTGTCTCCCATACCGATCTCGTCGCCGTAGTACAGGAACGGGGTGCCGGGGAGCGAGAACAGCAGAGCGTGCGCCAGCTCGAGCTCGGCCCTTGAGTTGTCGAGCAGCGGTGCGAGGCGCCGGCGGATGCCGATGTTGGCGCGCATCCGCGGGTCGTAGGCGTACCAGCCGTACATCGCCTGCCGGTACTCCTCGCTGACCATCTCGAGCGTCAGCTCGTCATGGTTGCGCAGGAACACGCCCCAGCCTGCGCCCTCCGGGATGTCCGTGGTCTCCGACAGCACCCGAACGAGCTCGTCGGCGCGCTGCGATCGCAGTGAGTAGAAGATGCGCGGCATGACCGGGAAGTCGAAGGCCATGTGGCACTCCGGCTCCTCTTCGCTGCCGAAGAAGGCCGCGACCTCGCGCGGCCACTGGTTCGCTTCGGCGATCATGACGCGGCCCGGGTAGTCACGGTCGACCATGGCGCGCAGCGTCTTGATGAACTCGTGCGTGGGCGGCTCGCCCTCGCCGTTGCCCTCGTCCGACTCGTAGAGGTAGGGGATCGCATCGAGCCGGAACCCGTCGACGCCCATGTCGAGCCAGAACCGCACGATCTCGAACATCGCCTCGTGCACATCGGGGTTGTTGAAGTTGAGGTCGGGCTGATGCGAGAAGAACCGGTGGAAGAAGAACTGCCGACGCTCCGAGTCGAAGGCCCAGTTCGATTCCTCGGTATCGGTGAAGATGATGCGGATGTCCGGCCACTTCTCGTCCGTGTCGCTCCACACGTAGAAGTCGCCGTACGGGCCGTCGGGGTCGCTGCGCGAAGCCTGGAACCATTCGTGCTGATCGCTCGTGTGGTTCAGCGGAAGGTCGATGACGACCCGCATATTGCGCTCGTGCGCCTTCGTCACGAGATCCTGGAACTCGTCGAGGGTGCCGAACTCCGGCATGATCGAGCGGTAGTCGGACACGTCGTATCCGCCGTCGCGCAGCGGCGAGACGAAGAACGGAGGCAGCCACAGCGCATCGATGCCCAGCCACTGCAGGTAGTCCAGCTTCGAGATCAGTCCCTGGATGTCGCCGGTTCCGTCGCCGTTGCTGTCGACGAACGAGCGCACCATCACCTCGTAGAACACGGCGCGTCGATACCACTGCGGGTCCAGCGTGAGTCCAGGCAGCTGGATCGGTGCGGTGAAGGTCACGTACGGGTCCTCCTGCGAAGGCGATTTCTGACGGTTCGGGTGGCGCATCGTCCGCGACTGACGCTTTCCCCGAAAGTCTATGCCGGGCCCGCATTCCGGCTTGCCGCGCACACTCAGGAGCGGCATCCTCGCCCGCCTACACTGGTGCGTGATGTCGAACCGTTCCGTGCCGGCGGCCGACGCCGCACGCCCCAGCGAGCGTCCGCGTCCCCGAAAGCGCTCCGCGCAGGTCGACGGTTCGCGCACCTGGTTCTGGGAGTACGGCGACCAGGATGCCGCCACCACGATCGTGCTGGTGCACGGCTTCCGCGGCGATCACCACGGCCTCGAGCCGATCGCCGCGCGGCTGCAGGAGTTTCGCGTCATCGTGCCCGATCTGCCGGGATTCGGCGACTCGGAGCCGCTGGAGAAGACACACGACATCGACGGCTACGCCGCCTGGCTGCAGGGCTTCCTCGCAGTGGTCGCACCGGCCGGAAGGTTCGTTCTGCTCGGGCACTCGTTCGGCTCGATCGTCGTGTCGGCGATGCTCGCACGGCAGGCATCCGATGATGCGAAAGGCCCACGACCCGATCTCGTCGTGCTGGTGAACCCGATCGGTGCGCCCGCGCTGAAGGGCCCGCGCGCCGTGTTCACGGGGCTCGCCATCTTCTACTACTGGCTGGGCGCCACGCTGCCAGAGCGACTCGGATTCGGCCTGCTGCGTAACGCGCTCATCGTGCGCGTGATGAGCGAGGCCATGGCGAAGACGAAGGACAGACCGCTCCGGCGCTGGATCCACGACCAGCACGCCCGATACTTCAGCGCGTTCGCGAGCCGCGGGGTCGTGCTCGAGGCGTTCAGGGCATCCGTGAGCCACGACGTGTCGGAGTACGCGAGCTCGATCGGCGTGCCGGTGCTGCTGATCGCTGCCGACCGCGACGACATCACGCCCCTGCAGGCTCAGCACCGGCTGCAGACGCTCTTCCCGGATGCCCGCCTGCACGTGGTGCACGACGTCGGCCACCTCGTGCACTACGAGGCTCCCGACGATGCGGCGGACAGCATCCGCGGCTTCCTCGCCGAACACGGACCAGACGCGCCAGCACAGCACACCGGCGACGGGCTCGACGATGCGGCGGGCGAGCCGGCATGAAGATCGTCTTCGACTGCCGCTACACGCGCATCGGCCGGCACGACGGGATCAGCCGGTACACGGCATCCCTCGTCGAGGAGCTCGGCAAGCTGCACGACGTCACGATGCTGATCAACGACAAAGCGCAGCTCGACATGCTCCCCGACCTGCCGTGGTCGCTCGTGTCGTCGCCGACGAGCGTGCGCGAACCGCTGGTCGCCCTGCAGGTCAACAAGCTGAAGCCCGACATCGTGTTCACACCCATGCAGACCATGGGCTCGCTCGGGCGCCGATACCCGCTGATCAAGACCGTGCACGACCTCATCTACTACCGCCACCGCACCCCGCCGCGCGACCTGCCGGCATTCGTGCGCGGGCTGTGGCGGCTCTACCACCTCTCGTGGTGGCCGCAGCGGATGCTCCTCAACCGGGCGGACGCCGTCGTCGCCGTCTCGCACACCACGGCAGACCTCATCGCCGGGCACCGCTTGACCCGGAAGCCGGTGCACGTCGTGCCGAACGCCCCGGTCGTGCCCGCCGAGTTCTCCGAGGAAGCCCGCACCGAAGCTGTGACGAAGTCGTTGGTCTACATGGGCTCGTTCATGCCGTACAAGAACGTCGAGACACTGGCCCGGGCGACCGCACTGCTGCCGGACTACGAGCTGCACCTGATGAGCCGCATCACCGAGGCGCAGCGCGAACGCCTCCAGGCAGCGGCACCGGATGCCCGGCTCGTGTTTCACGACGGCGCCAGCGACGAGGAGTACTTCTCGACGCTGCTGAACGCCACCGCACTGGTGACGGCATCGCACGACGAGGGCTTCGGCATCCCGGTGGTGGAGGCGATGCGGGTCGGAACGCCGGCCGTCGTCAGCGACATCCCGATCTTCCGCGAGATCGGGGCGGATGCCGCACTGTACGTCGCCCCCGACGACGTAGAAGGCTTCGCCGCGGCCGTGCGCCGGCTCGAACAGCCGGGGGAGTGGGCGGAGCGTTCCAGGCTCGGCGTCGCCGCGGCATCCCGCTACACCTGGGCGGCGTCGGCGGCCACGCTCCTGCGCGTGCTGACAGACGTCGGCGACACCGCCGCAAGCTGAGCTACTCCACGGCGAGCGCGGCCGGATCGTGCGACGGCACGTTGATGTCGCCGATACGCAGGCGTCCGGCCGAGTGCGTGAAGTGGCTGAGCGAAAGATTCACGATCGGCTCGCCGAGTCGCGGATGCGCGTTGCCGCTCAGGCGACGAACGAGTGAGCTGATCACGGCGCCGTGGGTCACGACCAGGACGGCATCTCCCGGGTGACGGTCTGCGATCTCCTGCAGAACCGGGAGCACGCGGTCCACGACGGAGTCCCTGGACTCCTGGTCGGGGATGCCGTCCGGGAAGCGCTCCCTGATCTCCGGGTCGGTGAGGCCCTCCGCCGGTCCGAATGACCGCTCGCGCAGGTCGGCGCGCACGATGGGCTCGCCCATGCCTAGCGTCTCCGCGATGATCCGCGCAGTCTCCACCGCGCGCACCTGGGGGCTGGTGTACAGCGCGACGTAGTCGGTGCCGATGAGCGAGAGCCCTGCCGCCCGCGCCTGCGCCATCCCGACCGCGTTCAGCGGAACATCCGTCGAGCCCTGGATGCGTCGCTGACGGTTCCAGTCCGTCTCGCCGTGCCTGATCAGAGTGAGCCGGGTCTCCCCGTTCGCGTCGGCCCTGTTCGCCTGTGCCGTCTTCGCCTGCGCCGGGCTCATCGGATCAACGCTGCGGCCATGGCCCCGAGGGTCTCGGACGTGCCGGCATCCAGTTTCAGCGTCGCTCGCGCGTCGCCCTTCGTCTCACCGCGATTCACCACCACGATCGGCAGCCTACGACGACGCGCCTGTTCGACGAGCCGGATGCCCGAGTTCACGGCGAGCGACGAGCCCGCGACGAGCAGTGCGTCGGCTCCGTCAACGAGCTCGCGGGCCGCCTCGAATCGCAGCGGCGGAACGAACTCGCCGAAGAACACGACGTCGGGCTTCAGCTCTCCGCCGCAGACGCTGCAATCGGGGATCACGAAGGAGTCGACGTCGTTCACCTCGGCGTCGCCGTCCGGCGCGATGGTGACGGCATCCGGCTGCGTGAGCCAAGGGTTGAGTTCGTCGATCTGCGCCGCGATGTCGTCTCTGGCGAACATCTGGCCGCAGCGCAGGCAGAGAACGCGATCCATTGTGCCGTGCAACGGCACCACTCTGCGTGAGCCGGCGCGGGTGTGCAGCCCGTCCACGTTCTGGGTGATCACGCCGGGCACGATGCCGGCGACCTCCAGCTCGGCAAGGGCGAAATGGCCGGCGTTCGGCTCCGCGGCGCTGAACCTCGAGTATCCGAGGTGGCTGCCTGCCCAGTACCGCTTGCGCGAGCGCTCGTCACCGAGGAACTGCGAGAACGACATCGGAGTGCGCCGCGGCGCGCCCTCTCCGCGGTAGTCCGGGATGCCGGAGTCGGTGGAGATGCCTGCGCCCGTCAGCACGGCGACAGTGCGGTCTGCGAGGATGTCGATGGCGGCGTCGATCGTCGCATCCGTCGTCACCGCTGCGCTCACTGAAGGCCCCCTCGTTCGTCGTCAGTGTAAACAGCGCAGTTTTCGGATATGTTTCCCCGCCCTGGACGTCATGCGCATCATTCCCATCGACACGGTCGACGCTCCCGAGCTGGCCGACTACACCCGGCTCACGGATGTCGCGCTGCGGCGAGCGCTCGAACCCGCAGGCGGCCTCTACCTGGCGGAGTCGACGAAGGTGATCAGACGGGCGCTGGCGGCCGGGCACATCCCGCGCTCCGTTCTGCTGCACGAGAGATGGCTGCCCGACCTGGAACCGCTGCTGGAGGACTTCCCGGATGTCCCGGTGTACGTGGGCAGTGAGGAGTCGCTGGAGGAGCTGACCGGTTTCCACCTGCACCGCGGCGCCCTCGCCGCCATGCATCGGCCCGAGCTCCCCGCACTGGAGGATGTGCTCGCCGGTGCGAGCAGGGTCGTCGTGCTGGAGGACATCGTCGACCACACGAATGTGGGTGCCGCGTTCAGGGCCGTTGCGGGACTCGGCGCCGACGCCGTCCTCGTGTCGCCTCGCTGCGCCGACCCGCTGTACCGCCGCAGCGTGCGGGTCAGCATGGGGACGGTGCTGCAGGTGCCGTGGACGCGCATTGGCGACTGGGCGGATGCCGCACCCCGGCTGCACGACGCCGGATTCCACCTCGCCGCCCTCGCGCTCTCCGACGACGCGGTGAGCCTGGACGAGTTCGCGGCCGATCCGCCGCAGAAGATCGCCATCGTCATGGGTGCCGAGGGCGACGGCCTCAGCCGCCGCGCGCTCTCCGTCGCCGACACGGTCGTGACCATCCCCATGGCGCACGGCATCGACTCGCTGAACGTCGCCTCCGCCGCCGCGGTCGCGCTGTACGCGCTGAGGGTGCCTCCGACGGCGGGTGAGATGCAGCCGTTCGGCGCGGATGCATAGGAGCGTCGCCGTAGCATGACAGCCGTGCACGACAGCCCTGGCGAACCGGCGGACGCCGCGCGGGAACGATCCGACGCGCGACGCCGTCGACGTCTTCGTCGTCGCCGCGCGATCACGTTCACCACGATCGGCGTGCTCGTCGCCGCGGCCGCATACACTGCGCTGACCGCGATCGCACCGTTGCCCGTCTCCGCGGAGGCGGCATCCGCATCCACGACGATCCGCCCGGCGGCGGTGCAGCCGGCGTTCCCCTCGTGGGGGAGCGCAGCGGTCGGAATGGTCGGACAGAACGACGTCTTGGTGAAGAACGGCAGCATGGCCAGCGCGCCGATCGCGAGCATGACGAAGACGATCACGGCGCTCGTGCTGCTCGACAAGCATCCGATCGCGACGGGGACAGAGGGCCCCACCATCACGTTCTCGGACGCCGACGTCGACATCCTGCACCAGGTGTGGGCGGAGGACGGATCGTGGGCGCCCGTGCAGGCGGGGGAGCAGCTGACCGAGAAGCAGGCACTGACCGCGATGCTGCTGCCCAGCGCCAACAACTACGCCATCTCGCTGGCGAACTGGGGCTTCGGCTCGGTGGATGCCTACCTCGCGTACACGAACGCCTGGCTGGCATCGCACGGCTTCACGGGCACCCACATCACCGATCCGTCCGGCCTGGACCCGGGCAGCGTCAGCACTCCGATCGACCTGGTCGGGATCGGCAAGCTCGTGGTGGCCAATCCCGTGCTCGCCTCCATCGTCGACACTCCGACCGCTGACCTCCCCGGCGCGGGGACGGTCGACAACGGCAACAAGCTGCTCGGCCAGGACGGCGTGGTCGGGATCAAGACCGGGTGGACCGACCAGGCGGGACACTGCCTGCTGTTCGCCGCGTCGGTCACGCTGCACGGGCATCCGGTCAAGCTGGTCGGCGTCGTGACGGGAGCGCCCGACTACACGAACCTGTGGACGGATGTCCCGACGCTGCTGAAGAGCGTCGAGGCAGGCTTCCACGAGGTGACGGTTGGCGCGAGCGCCACGGGCTACGGCACCTACCGCAGCGTGTGGGGTCAGTCGGCGACGCTGAAGAGCGAGAGGTCGGGCGGCATCTTCGTGTTCTCCGACACGCCGATCAGGGTCACCGTGCGCTCCGCTCCCGTCACGCTGGCGAGCCCGGGGGATGACGTCGGCACCGTCACGTTCAACGGCGGCGGTCAGACGTTCAGCAGCCCGCTCACGGTGTCGAAGGCCGTCGAGGACCCGGGCCTCGGCTGGCGGCTGACGCATCCGCAGCTGCTGCTGCCGTAGCGCTACATCGCGGCCTCTTCGTCGCCCGGCAGGGTGACCGGCGCCGGCTCCGGTCGTTTCGGCAGCACGTGGTCGCCGCTGGAGACGCCTTTGACCCGACGGATGATCCACGGCACGAAGTACTCCTTTGCCCATGAGAGGTCCTCAGCGCGAGCCTGCCGCCAACTGCGTGCGGCAAGCGGCTCCGGTTCCATCGCCTGCAGATCGTGGTGCACGCCGAGCGTGTCGAGCACCATGCGCGTGACCGTGTGGTGCCCGAGTGGATTCATGTGCAGCCGGTCCGGGGACCACAGTCGCTGGTCCTGCACGTCTTTCAGCGCCCACTGGTCCGCCACCAGGCATCCGTGCCGCTCGGCGACGACCCTGACGTTCTCGTTGTAGATCGCGACCTTGCCTCTGATCGCCTTGAACACCGGGGAGAAGCCGACGTCCACGCCGGTGAACACGACGATCGTGGCGCCGGTGACGGAGAGCCTCGTGACGATTTCGTCGAACAGTCCGCCGATCTCGTCGGGATCGGTACCAGGGCGGATGACGTCGTTCCCGCCGGCGGAGATCGTGATGAGATCCGGCTGGAGCGCGACGGCCGCATCCACCTGGTCGGCGGCGATCTGCCGGATGAGCTTGCCACGCACCGCCAGGTTGGCGTACGCGAAATCGTCTGTGCCGCGGGCGAGCATCTCGGCGACGCGGTCCGCCCAGCCGCGGTGGCCGCCTGGTGCGTTGGGGTCCGGGTCGCCGATCCCCTCCGTGAACGAGTCGCCCAGTGCAACGTACCGATGGAAGGGATGCAGCGGTTCCGTCATGCGCTCCATTCTGGTCGGGTCAGAGTGTCGGCCGCATTCGGTACCGTGGAGTGAAGTGAGTTCCCCGATCCCCGCCTCCGCCTCGACCGAGGATTCGGATCCGCCGTACCCGCCGGCGGTCGAGCACGAGACCGGGGGACGACAGGTCGGCACCTGGGCGATCGAGCACCTCTCGCCGTCGTTTCCGGCCCGTGCGCCGTGGGGCACAGCCAGCAAGCTGCGCGCCTGGCAGGCCGAGGCGCTCGAGGCGTACTTCCGCTACGAGCCGCGCGACTTCCTGGCCGCCGCGACGCCGGGGGCGGGCAAGACCACGTTCGCGTTGCGCCTGGCCGTCGAGCTGCTGAAGCGGCGCACCGTCGAGCGAGTCACGATCGTGGCACCGACCGAGCATCTGAAACGACAGTGGGCCGAAGCAGCCGCACGCGTGGGCATCCCCATCGACCCGGGCTTCAGGAACGCCCACGGCAGATACGGGTCGCACTACCGCGGAATCGCCGTGACGTACGCACAGGTCGCCGTGAACGCCGCCCTGCACCGCGACATCACGCTGGATCACCGCACGCTCGTCATCCTCGACGAGGTGCACCACGGCGGCGACGCGCTCAGCTGGGGCGACGCGATCCGGGAGTCCTTCGAACGGGCCGAACGCCGGCTCTCGCTGACCGGAACGCCGTTCCGCAGCGACACGTCGCCGATCCCGTTCGTGACGTATCTGCAGAACAGGGAGGGCATCCGCACCTCCCGCACCGACTACAACTACGGCTACGGCCGGGCGCTCTCCGACGGCGTCGTGCGTCCCGTGCTGTTCATGGTCTATGCCGGCCACATGCGCTGGCGCACGAAGACCGGCGACCAGATGGAGGCCAGGCTCGGCGAGGGCAACACGAAAGACATCACCGCGCAGGCGTGGCGCACGGCGCTCGACCCGAAGGGCGAGTGGATCCCGCAGGTGCTGCACGCGGCCGACCGCCGGCTGAGCGAGGTGCGAGCGCAGGTTCCGGATGCCGGTGGCCTGATCATCGCAACGGACCAGGTCGCGGCACGCGCCTATGCGGCCATCCTCGAGGGCATCTGCGGCGAGAAGGTCACCATCGTGCTCTCCGACGAGAAGGAGTCCAGCGACCGCATCGAGGAGTTCTCGCAGGGCACCTCGCGGTGGATGGTCGCGGTGCGGATGGTCTCGGAGGGCGTCGACGTGCCGCGGCTCGCGGTCGGCGTGTACGCCACGAGCGCCGCGACGCCGCTGTTCTTCGCGCAGGCGATCGGCCGTTTCGTGCGTGCCAGGCGGCGGGGCGAGACCGCGACCGTGTTCCTGCCGGACGTGCCGATCCTCGTCGCCCTCGCACACGCCCTCGAGCTGGAACGCGACCACGCACTCGACCGGGTCTCGACCGACGACGACGGCGACCTCTGGAACCCCGAGGACGCCATGATGGCGGCTGCGGAACGCGAGGACAAGGCATCCGACTCGCTGCAGCAGGAGTTCGCGTTCGAGGCGCTGGACTCGCACGCAGCGTTCGATCGCGTGCTCTACGACGGCACCGAGTTCGGCGGGTACGCGGAGCCGGGCAGCGACGAGGAGTGGGACTTCATCGGCATCCCAGGGCTGCTCGAGCCCGAGCAGGTGCACGAGCTTCTGCGCACCAGACAGGCACGGCAGGCCAAGCGCGCGGCGAACCGGCCGGCATCCGCCGACACGCCGAAGGCTCCGCCGCCGGTGTACCGCACCCTCAAGGAACAGCGCAGCCTGCTGAACAGCCTGGTCGGGCTGTACGCGAAGAACAGCGGAGAGCCGCACGGGCTCGTGCACGCCGAACTGCGCCGGCTGTGCGGTGGCCCCGCCGTCGCGCAGGCGAGCGTCACGCAGCTTCAGGCTCGCATCGACCTGCTACGCAAACGACTGGGTCATCACTGACGCGCCTGCCCTGCCGGCAGACGATCGCTCGGCCCCGACGGCATCCAGTGCACGCATCAGGTCTTCCGTGAGGTCGTCGATATGCTCGAGACCGATCGAGATGCGCACGACGCCCGCGTGCGGTTTGGCCTCCGCCTCCACCGGCCGGTGGGTGAGCGACGCGGGATGCTGCACGAGCGAGTCCACACCGCCGAGCGAGACCGCGTGCGTCACCAGACGGCACGCTTCCGTGAACCGGACCGCGCTCTCGTAGTCGCCCAGGTCGACCGAGATCAGCGAGCCGGGGCCTTCCAGCTGGCGCCCGATGAGCCCGAGCGGATCCTGACCGGGCAGTCCGGGGTACAGCACGCGGTGCACGGCCGGATGCTCCTGCAGGCGCCTGGCGAGTTCGCTCGCGGTCTCCTGCTGGGCGCGAACCCGCAGCGGCAGCGTGCGCAGACCTCGGTGCAGCAGATAGGCCGCGAACGGATGCAGAAGGCCGCCGGTCAGCGCCCGTAGCCCGCGCAGACGGCGCGCCCACTCGTCATCCGTCGCCACCACGCCGCCCATCACGTCGCCGTGGCCGCCGAGATACTTCGTGGCGCTGTGCAGAATGAGCCGTGCGCCGTGCTCGACCGGACGCTGCAGCACGGGGGAGGCGAACGTGTTGTCGACGAGCACGGGGACCGTTCCTGCCTGGCGTACGGCGTCGGCGATGTCGACCAGCTCGAGCGTCGGGTTCGCCGGGGTCTCCAGAACGACGAGCCCGGTGTCGGGCCGGATGGAGGCGGCGATGCTGTCGGCGCCCGCCCAGGTCACGCTCGTTCCGACGAGTCCGGTCGCGAGCACGTGGTCCGTTCCACCGTAGAGCGGGCGGACCGCCACGATGTGCGGTGTGCCGGCCGCGACGGCCGCCATCAGACAGGCGGTGAGGGCGGCCATCCCACTTGCGAAGGCGACGGACTCCTCGGTGCCTTCGAGATCAGCGAGGGCGCGCTCGAACCGGGCGACGCCGGGTTGCCAGAGTCGCTGGTACACGGCGGAGTCGCCCGGGATCAGCTCGCCACCCGTCGCGAGGTTCTCGTACGAGTCCCCGCCGGCCTCGACGCTCGGCAGCGGATTCGTGGTCGAGAGGTCGATCGGCGGAACGTGCGAACCGGACTCGGCGAGACCTTCCATTCCGGCATGAACCGCCCTGGTCTCCAGGTGCGGGAAGAGGGAATCGGACGACGTTGTCATATCCCCATGATCGGTGGATTCCCCTGTGCTGGCGTAGTCAGGTCGGATATCCTTCGAAACAACTCCGAATGATCGCAACTTCTTGCAGAATCGAGGGTTCCGACATGCCCGACTCGAAGATTCCCGAACTGGACGCCCTCGACCGCAGGCTCGTTCTGGCTCTGTCCCGCAACTCGCGCATCACGGGTTCCGCGCTCGCGGCCGAACTCGGTGTGGCAGAGTCCACGGTGTCGCTGCGCCTGAAGAGCCTGCAGCGCAGGGGAGTGATCACCGGATACCGTCTCGACGTCGATCTCGCCGCCGCGGGCATCCCGCTTCAGGCGCTCATCGCCGTGCGGCTCGCAAAGCACTCGCGGGCGCAGATCGACGCGTTTCGCGCTGCCGCTCCGCACTGGCCGGGAGTGCTGCGGCTGTTCCACACCGCGGGGGCAGACGACTACCTCCTGCACGTGGCGGCGCGCGACTCCGGCGAACTGCGCGACTTCGTGCTCGAGTACCTCACGGGCGATCCGGCCGTCTCGCACACGCAGACGAGTCTCATCTTCGAGAACGCCACGGCGGACGGCTGGCAGGAACTGCTCCGCGGATGACGAAAGGCCGCACGCGATCAAACCCCAACCGTGCGGCCCCCGTACGGTTTAAACCGGTCAATAGTTATACCTGAACGCGTGC
>NZ_JBQCIE010000066.1:0-7054 GCF_051954055.1 Humibacter sp.
GCGAGTACCGGGAAGGCCATCAGCACGAGGATCGAGGTGACCAGCGCGTTCCAGGTGAAGATCGGCATCCGGAACATGGTCATCCCGGGCGCACGAAGCGTGATGACGGTGGTGATGAAGTTCACCGCACCGAGGATCGTCCCGAAACCCGATATCGCGAGCCCCATGAACCACATGTTCCCGCCCAACCCCGGCGAGAACGTCGCGGATGACAGCGGCTCGTAGGCGAACCATCCGAACGAGGCAGCGCCCTGCGGGGTCAGGAAGCCACCGACTGCGATCAACGACCCGAAGTTGTACAGCCAATACGCGAGCGCGTTCAGACGCGGGAACGCCACGTCGGGCGCACCGATCTGGAGCGGCATGATGAAGTTCGTGAACCCCGCGAACAGCGGGGTCGCGAACATCAGCAGCATGATCGTGCCGTGCATCGTGAACAACTGGTTGTACTGCTCACGCGTCTGAACAACCTGCAGACCCGGCTCGAACAGTTGAGCCCGCATGATCAGCGCCATTACACCGCCGAGACAGAAGTACACGAACGACGTGATCAGATACAGGTACCCGATCGTCTTGTGATCGGTCGAGGTGATCCAGCTGACCAGGATGTTGCCCTTGCGGTGGATCTTGGTCGCGCCGAGGATCTGAACAGAGGGCGCGGTCACAGCAGGTGCAGCAGTCCGCCCGACAAGCTCCGGCCCGGTCGCCATCGTTCACCGCTCCCCACCCGTCGTCCGGGGAGCCCGCGTTCCACCGGAGCAACATAGCTAGCTAATAGACCGGACGATACTCCTTTCAACCCGATAAGGCACGGCCCAGTCCAAGCTGATGCAGAGCGTCCTCCGCGATCGTCCTGGCCTGCGCCTCCGATGCGGCGCCGCGCACGCCGAGCAACCGCTGTCGGTGCCGCTCGCCGAGCAGTAGGGAGAACAGGACTGGGGCGAGCGGTCCGGCATCCGTTCCGTGCTCCTTTGCCAGATGCACGCGCAATGCGGTGATGTGGCGTGCGTCGGTGTGCTCGTAGAACGACCGCGCGAGCTCCGGGAGTCGTGGCGACTCGGCGATGACCAGCCGGTGCAGCCCGACCAGTTCGTCGGAATGAATGCGGAACACGATGCGCGTCGCAAGCGACGTCAGCGTGTCCCCGGCGGCATCCGGTCCCTGGCTGATGCCGCCGGCGAGCGCGTCGACCATGGCCGCAAAGAGGCCGGCCTTGTCGCCGTAATCGGTGTAGATGGTGCGCTTGGTGACCCCGGATGCCCGTGCCAGCTCATCGAGCGTCGCTCCCTGGTATCCGCGCTCGAGGAACACGGAGAGCGAACGCTGCAGCATCCGCTCGCGCCGCTCCTCGCGCTGCTCCGCGGTCGGTCGGCCACGCCGGTGCTGCTGGATGCCTTCCATCGCACTGCTCTCCATAGCGGTCTGTTCCCTCTTCGTCGCGCGTCGGCGTATGATGCTCCTTGTAATGATACTCACCGGTGTCATTTACAACAGGCGTCCACGAAGCGCAGCGTTGACGAAGCGCACAGAGGAGAACGATCGATGGCCGATCCGGCCCGGACGACACGTAGCGCGTCCGCACGCACCAAGACCACCACACGCAGTACCCGATCCCGGTCGAGCGATTCCGGCTCGGCGAAGTCGGCGCAGCGACGTCCGAAGATGGACGAGGTCCGCCGACAGAGGCTCACGGATTACTACACGCAGATGCTGCTCATCCGGCGATTCGAGGAGCGGGCGCAGCGCGCCTACACCGAAGCGCTGATCGGCGGCTACTGCCACCTCAACCTCGGCGAGGAGGCGGCGATCGTCGGGCTGCTCGGCGAGATGAGCCCGGGTGACTACCTGTTCACGAACTACCGCGAGCACGGCTACGCGATCACCCGCGGCATCGACCCGCGCAAGGTGATGGCCGAGCTGTACGGCCGCGTCGACGGCGTCTCCAAGGGCTGGGGCGGATCGATGCACATGTTCGACGTGACGCACCGGCTGCTCGGCGGCTATGGCATCGTCGGGGGCCAGCTGCCCATCGCGACAGGTGCGGCGCTCGCCCTGCAGTACCAGGACCGTCCAGAGATCGTGGTGTGCACCATGGGCGACGGCACGACCGCCACGGGCGCGTTCCACGAGTCGGTCAACCTGGCCGGGCTGTGGGATCTGCCGATCGTCTACGTCATCATCAACAACGGGCTGGGCATGGGCACCGACGTCGAGCACTCGTCTGCAGAGCCCGAGCTGTACAAGCGCGGTGCCGCGTACCGCATCGAGTCCGCCCGGGTCGACGGCCTCGACGCCGAGAAGACCGCGGAAGCCGCGCGGCGCGCGGTTGAGGTGGCCCGTGGCGGCCGACCCTACCTGCTCGAGATCATGACGGAGCGGCTACGCGGGCACTCGGTCGTCGACCCGGCGAAGTACCGCAGTGCCGAAGAGGTGGCAGAGCTGAAGCAGCGGGATCCCGTCCACACGTTCGCCGACGACCTGAAGAAGGCGGGCGTGCTCGACGACGACGCACTGGCCACGATCGAGAAGGATGTCATGGCCATCGTCGACGATGCCGCCTCGTTCGCCGCCTCGAGCCCCCAGCCCGACGCATCCACGTTGTTCGACTACACGTACGCCACCCCCGTGCCGAACGATTCCCGCCGATACCCGGGCCAGGCGCTCTACCCGGCGCTTCCCGTTCCGGCCTCTGCTGTTTCGAATCTGGCCACCGGAGGTGTCGCATGACCGAGATGACCTACCGCCAAGCGTTGCACGACACGCTGCGCGAGGAGCTCCTGCGCGACGAGAACGTGATGCTGATGGGCGAGGAGATCGGCATCTTCGACGGCTCGTACAAGATCACGGCCGGCCTGCTGAAGGAATTCGGGGCCAGGCGGGTGCGCGACACCCCGATCTCCGAGGGCGGCTTCACCGGCGCCGCCATCGGTGCCGCCATGCTCGGGCTGCGCCCCGTCGTGGAGATCATGACGATCAACTTCTCGCTGCTCGCACTCGATGAGATCGTGAACCACGCGGCCAAGATCCACGGCATGTTCGGCGGTCAGCTCAGCGTGCCCATGGTCATCCGTACCCCGGGCGGCGGCGGGCAGCAGCTGGGGGCATCGCACTCGCAGAACATCGAGCTCTACTACGCGTTCGTGCCGGGCATGAAGGTGGTCGCCCCGGCGACGCCGGCCGACGCGAAGGCGCTGCTGATGGCATCCATCCGCGACGACGACCCGGTGCTGTTCCTGGAGAACCTCGCCCTGTACAACACGAAGGGCGAGGTGCCCGACGTTCTCGAGCCGGCCACCATCGGCAAGGCGAAGGTGACCCGCGAGGGCAAGGACCTCACACTGATCGGCTACTCGCGGATGGCCGTGGTCGCGCAGCAGGCGGCCGAGCGGCTCGCCGAGACCGACGGCCTCGACATCGAGGTGATCGACCTGCGGAGCCTGCGGCCCCTCGACCGCGACACCGTCATCGAATCGGTCAAGAAGACCAATGCGGCCGTCATGCTCGAGGACGACTGGCTCACGTACGGCATCGGTGCCGAGATCGCTGCATCGATCTCCGACGGAGCCTTCGACTACCTGGATGCCCCGGTGCGCCGCGTCGCGATGGCCGAGGTTCCCATGCCCTACGCGAAGCCGCTGGAGACCGCGGCCCTCCCGTCGTTCGACGACGTCGTGAATGCCATCCGCGAGACGCTCGACGCCGTCGGACGCCGGCGCTGAGAAGGAATCGACATGAAACAGATCACAATGCCGCGCCTCTCCGACACCATGGAGGAAGGCGCCATCTCCACCTGGCACAAGAACATCGGCGACCAGGTCGAGGCGGGCGAGGTGCTTGCCGACATCGAGACCGACAAGGCCACGATGGAGTTCGAGGCGTACGAGTCCGGCGTGCTCACCGCGATCCTCGTGCCGGAGGGCGAGACGGTGTCGATCGGTACTCCGATCGCCGAGCTCGACGGCACGCCGGGCGGCTCGGGCGATGCCGGCGCCGCGCCGAGTGCGGCGCAGACCACCACACCGGAAGAGAATGCTTCCGCGGCGGTCAAGCCCGTGAACGCGGAGACGCCGACGCAGGCGCCGAGCGCGGCACCGGCCGCCGGCACCTCATTCACGGAGGCCGTCCCGGCGGCCGCGCCGGCGCCTGCCGCCACGGCGCCGACCGCGCCGGCCGTTCAGGAGGTTCCGACACCCGGCGCGTCGGGCGTGAACTCGCGGGAGCGGCTGCTCGCGTCGCCGGTGGTGCGCACCATCGCCCGTGAGCACGGCATCGACCTCCGCACAGTGACGGGCTCCGGCCCGGGTGGACGGATCATCCGAGCGGATGTCGAAAACCTGATCGGCGCCCCGACACCCGGTCTGCCCGCCGCTCAGGGTGCTGCCGCTCAGCCTGCTGCTGCGCCCGCGGCCCCAGCAGCGCCGTCGAAGCCGGCAGCCATGCCGTCGTCGTTGGACGAGCGCCGCGGCACCGAGCAGGTGCCGATGGATTCGGTGCGCCGGGTGATCGCGCGGCGCCTCGCGGAGAGCGCGCGGAGCATCCCGCACTTCGCCGTGACGGCGGTCGCCGATGCCGAAGATCTGATGACCATGCGCGCCACACTCAACGAGCGGCTCGTCGCCGCCGGCCGGCAGAAGATCAGCGTCAACGACCTGCTGGTCCGTGCCGCTGCTCTCGCGTTGCGCGAGCATCCACTCGTCAACGCCAGCTACCCGGGCGACGAGTCCACGGCCATGCAGGTGCACCACCGCATCAACATCGGCATCGCCGTCGCCTCCGAGCACGGACTGGTCGTGCCCGTGATCGACGACGCCGACACGAAGTCGGTCGGTCGGCTCGCCGAGGAGGCGAAGCACCTGGTGAAGCTCGCCCAGGACCGCAAGCTCACGCCCGACCAGATGTCGGGCGGCACGTTCACGATCAGTAACCTCGGCATGTACGGGGTGGAGGAGTTCACCGCGATCATCAATCCGCCGGAGGGCGCGATCCTCGCGGTCGGCGGCACCAAGGTGGAGCCTGCCGTGGTCGACGGACAGATCGTGCCGCGACACCGCATGCGCTACACCCTGAACAGCGACCACCGCATCATCGACGGCGCGCTCGCCGCGCAGTGGCTGCAGACGTTCACGAGGCTCATCGAGGACCCCTGGACGATCCTCGCCTGACTCGAGCGATGCCAGGAGCCGGCCGGCCGACTGCCGCGCCGGCTCCTGGCATCCCGAGTCAGAACTCGTTCAGCCGGTGCAGCAGCCGGGCGAACAGGTGCAGCTCGTCGACGTCCCAGTCCGCGAGCCCGGCGCGCAGCTCGCTGCGGCCCAGCTCGAACAGCTTCTTCAGGCGCTCCTGCGCCTCGTCGGTGAGCGCGAAGTACGTGGCGCGGCGGTCAGCAGGATCCTGCTCGCGGCGCAACAGGCCCAACTGCTCGAGCTGTGACGCCTGACGGCTGACGAGGCTCTTGTCGGCGTAGAGCACCTCCGCCAGCGCGCCGGCGTGCATCGGCCCAGAACGTGAGAGCGTCGTGAGCATCAGATAGCCGGCCGGCTGGATCTCCGGATGCAACTGAAGCGCCTGCGCCCGCATGCGGTTGCGCAGCTTCACGAAGAGCGTGCCGAACTCGCGCTCGACCGACTCGATCGCGGCGTCGAGACCGACACCGGGGCCGCGGCCCGCGGTCTCGCCACCGGCGGCGCGATCGCTCTCGGTCATGCTGGGCATCCTATCCAGGCGCCCTTCGGCTACTGTTCCGGTCGGATGCTCGCTGTCGCGCCCGATCCGGCGCTTACGCCCGAATCTATCCGGCCCCGCGATTTGGGCATCCGCGGTTCGTCGCGTACCCTTGATGAAGCCCAAGACCGCCGGTCATCGGCGTGTTCGCACGTCGATCGAAGGTTCTCGAGCTGATCACCAGATCGGATCGAGACGGCCCGCGCAGGCGAGATCGAGACGAAGTCCGCTTGTGTAGCGGGCATCCGACACGCTCCGTGCCTGCGCATGGAGCGTTTTTCATTCTCCTAGCCGGTCCGAAGGCGGCGCGCAGCACCCGCAGCGCGTCTCGTATGTAAGAGGAGTGGCCATGGCGAACAAGGAAGCCACGGTTGCCGAGCTCGAGGAGAAGTTCAAGAGCTCGACCGCCGTTCTGCTGACCGAGTATCGCGGTCTGTCTGTTGCGAAGCTTCGTGAGCTCCGCAGGTCCATCAGTGCAGACGCGACCTACGCCGTGGTGAAGAACACGCTGACCAAGATCGCGGCGAACAACGCCGGCATCTCGGCGTTCGACGACGAGCTCGCCGGACCGTCCGCGATCGCCTTCGTGCACGGTGACCCCGTGAACGTTGCCAAGGGTCTGCGCGACTTCGCCAAGGCGAACCCTCTTCTCGTGGTCAAGGGCGGCTATTTCGATGGCAACCCTCTTTCCGCCGAAGAGGTAGGCAAGCTCGCCGACCTCGAGTCCCGTGAGGTGCTGCTGGCCAAGCTGGCCGGTGCCTTCAAGGCCTCGCTGTTCGGAGCCGCATATCTGTTCAACGCACCGCTGTCGAAGGCCGTTCGCACGGTCGACGCGCTGCGCGAGAAGCAGGAGTCCGCAGCGTAGGCATCCGCTCGCCCTTCGGGGCGATGGATGCTCGCCGCGGTGAGTACACGAAAAAACCAAGGAGAAGAAAATGGCTGCAAAGCTGTCCACCGAGGAGCTGCTCGAGCAGTTCAAGGGTCTGACGCTCATCGAGCTGTCGGAGTTCGTCAAGGCGTTCGAGGAGACCTTCGAGGTCACTGCCGCTGCGCCCGTCGCCGTTGCCGCCCCGGCCGCCGGTGGCGCCGGTGCCGCTGCCGAAGAGGTCGAGGAGAAGGACTCCTTCGACGTCGTCCTCGAGGCCGCTGGTGAGAAGAAGATCCAGGTCATCAAGGTCGTGCGCGAGCTGACCTCGCTCGGCCTCGGCGAGGCGAAGGCCGTCGTCGACGGTGCCCCGAAGGCCGTGCTCGAGGGCGCGAACAAGGAGACCGCCGACAAGGCGAAGGCCGCTCTCGAAGAGGCCGGCGCGACCGTCACGCTCAAGTAGTACCC
>NZ_JBQCIE010000067.1:0-21628 GCF_051954055.1 Humibacter sp.
GGGTAGCGCGTCGTCGCGGTCGCGGCGTTCGCGAGCGACTCTGTACCGGCATCCAGGTATCCGAACGTGGTGACGTGGTCGCTGTACTTCTTGGCCAGCTCGTTCATGTCGGTCAGTTTGGCGTAGGCGGCCGAGGTCGGATCGTTGTTCCAGTTCGAGTGCTTGATCGGCTCGTGCGCCGTGACCGGGAGCTTGCCGCTCGACCCTTCGACGTGCAGAATCGTCGCCCCGAACGACGGCGCACGCGGATCCCTCCGGGTCAACCGGCCCCACTGCGCCTGGGTGTCGCCGACCGCCTCGCCGGCGTACACATGCTCGCAGTGCAGGGCGCGGGCATCCCTGATGTTCTCCTCGATGCCGGCGGAACCGAGCATCACGAACGAGAAGACGCCGAGCCGAGCGGATGCCAGGGCGTTCGCCGCCGTCGTCGTCCCGTAGGAGTGCGCGATGACACTGAGATCCACCCCGACCGCACCGTCGCGGCTGACTTTGAATCCGCGCAGCGCCGCCACCAGCCGCGGGGCTCCACGTGCCGCGTACGCGCCGAGCGCCGCGTCGATGCCGGGTGGCGGTGTCACGTAGCCGATCCAGGCGATCACCGACCGATTCGCCGGAGCACCCGCCTTGCCTTGCTCGTCGTAGACGTTCTGGGCTGCTTGCGTCCACAGCTGCATGTCATCCGCGTACGTCCCCATGCCCGGAACATCGAACGTGACCTGCATCGCCGTGTCCGGATTGCCGACCGCCACCGCCGCGAGTGGACGCGGAGCCGGCGTCAGCTCGACCAGGTAGCGGCGCGGCTTGCGCGGCCCGGCGAGCGTCGCCTTCACCGCCTTCAGCGCACGCAGCCGGAACTGCGCCGTCTCATCCTGCGGTTTGGATGCCACCCGCTTCGTCGTCGACGCCAGCGCCCTGGCCAAGTAGATGCGGTTCGCCTTGTCGCGATCGGTGTAGTCGACGCCCTCCAGGTTGCCGATCAGCTGTGGCGCGTTGCGGAGCGCCGCCTTGCGCTCCTTGGCAGACGCCTTGTTCCACAGATCGTCGACATACCGCCCGTCGGCGTTCGCGAGATCGACAGCGATCGCCGGGTTCTTCAGCAGATACGCCTGCGCTTGCTTCGGCGACATGCTCCAAAGCGCCTGCAGACCGTCGTCGACCAGCTGCTTGCCGGCCGGCGGCGCCATCAGGATGCCCGCCACCGCGACCGCAGTCATGGCCAGAACGCCGGTCGCCCGCGCCCAGCCGATCATGAGCCGAGCTTAGAACCGCGCGCCCCGGCTGGGATAGCGCGCGAATAGGGCACGTCGCGCTCGAACGGGCGTCCGACGACCGATCCGACGTCCCCCAAAAACCTTACAATGGATGATTTTGCGTTACACTCGAGCATCGTCGCGAAACGAAGGGGTGCGGAATGGCCGTCGTCGTCCCCGCGTCACGCCTCGGTCGTCGACGCACCGGATCCAGGCAGGATGCGCGCCAGCAGCTTCAGAGAGCGTCCAACGTCGACTGCGTCCGGGTCGAGCAGCCACTGCACCTGCAGACCGTCGGAGGCGGCGATCACGAGCGCGGCCGCATCCGTCGCGTCGATGTCGGAGGCGATCCGCCCGGATGCCTGCCCCTCGCGGATCAGCTCGGCGAGCGCGTCGCGCAGCCCGGCGAACCTCTCCCGGATGAACGCCTCGGAGGCGGGGTGTCCCTGCTGGAGAGCATCCGTCGACAGTGTCGCGTACAGCCGCACGAGACCCGGGATGGAGCGGTTGCGGTCTGCGCTGGCCGCCATGACCTCGACCGGACCGACACCCTTCGGCGCGCCCGCTCCCGCCCCGAGGGCGTCCCCGACGGAGCTCTCCTCGTGCGCCCGGTACACCTCGACGAGCAGCTCGTCGCGGGACGCGAAGTAGTGCCGCAGCGTCGCGTGCGAGACGCCGATCTCCTCGCCCAGCGTGCGCAGCGACGTGCCGTCAACACCGTGGTCGGCGAACGAGGCGATCGCGCTCTCGATGATCTGCCTGCGACGGGCGATGCCCTTCGCGTAGCTGCGCCGCGGCGAGGAGTCCTCTGGCCCCGGCGCGTCGCTCATCCTGCCATCATCCCAACAAAGTAAGGAACCCGATGACCGATACCACCGAGCGCACCGCGCGCATCGACGACCTGCTCGCTCGCATGACCACGAAGCAGAAGGTCGGACAGCTCATCCAGTACTTCTACTTCTCGCTGCCGGCGGGCGCGGGGGAGGGCATCGACCCGTTCATCTCCCGTCAGCCGCAGGCCGTCGAGGCCGCTCTCGCCGAGGGGGTGGTCGGATCCCTGCTGTTCGTCACCGACCCGGCCGAGACCAACAGGCTGCAGAAGCTGGCGATCGAGGGCAACGAGCACGGCATCCCGCTGCTGTTCGGCTTCGACGTGATCCACGGGCTGCGCACGATCTTCCCCGTGCCGATCGCACTGGCCGCGTCGTGGGATGCCGACACCATCGAGCGTGCGCAGACCGTCGCGGCTCGCGAGGCGCGAGCCGTGGGCATCCACTGGGCGTTCGCGCCGATGGTGGACATCGCACGCGACGCACGCTGGGGACGCATCATCGAGGGCGCGGGCGAGGACCCGTTGCTCGGCTCCGTCGTCGCGGCTGCCCAGGTGCGCGGTTTCCAGGGTGAGGAGCTGGGCGCATCCGAGCACATCGTCGCCGGCCCCAAGCACTTCGCCGGCTATGGCGCAGCGCTGGGCGGCCGCGACTACGACGAGGTCGACCTCTCCGATCAGGAGTTCTGGAACACCTGCCTTCCGCCGTTCAAGGCCGCGATCGACGCGGGCGCGGGCAACATCATGTCCGCCTACATGGACCTGAACGGCGTTCCCGCCTCCGGCAACCACTGGCTGCTCACCGAGGTGCTGCGGGACGCGCTCGGCTTCGAGGGGTTCGTCGTCACCGACGCGAACGCCGCTAAGGACCTCGAGACGCACCACTTCGCGGCCGATGCCGCGGATGCCGCGGTGCGCGCTCTGAACGCCGGCGTCGACATGGAGATGGGCATCTTCCAGCCGGCGTTCGCGAACCTCATCGAGGCGATCGACGACGGTCGCGTCGACACCGCGCGAGTGGACGAGGCGGTGCGACGCATCCTCGTCGTCAAGGAGAAGCTCGGCCTGTTCGAGCAGCCGTACGTCGACGAAGCGGATGCTCGCCGCGTGCTGGCCGACCCGGCTCACCGCGACGAGGCGCAGCGGGCCGCGGAGCGCTCCGCGGTGCTGCTGCGCAACGAGGGCGGAATCCTGCCCCTTGATCCGGATTCGCTCGGCTCCGTCGCCGTGATCGGACCGCTCGCGACGTCGCAGCGCGACACGCTCGGTCCGTGGGTCTTCGACTTCGACCTCGGCGAGACCGTCACTATCGCTGAGGGCATCGCGACGCGGCTGGCGGGCAAGGCATCCGTCGTCGTCGAGCAGGGCGTGGCGGAGCCGAAGCGCACGTTCCCGTCGATGTTCGAGCAGTTCGGCGACACCAGCCCGTCTGCGCCTGCCGACTTCGATGCGGATGCCGCGCTCGACCGTGCCGTGCGGGCGGCGACGGATGCCGACGTCGCCATCGTCGTGCTCGGCGAGCAGCAGGACATGATCGGCGAGAACGCGTCGCGGTCGGACCTGTCGCTGCCCGGCGACCAGCAGCGACTGCTGGAGGCGGTCGTCGCCACCGGCACACGCGTCGTTCTGGTGCTGATGAACGGACGTCCGCTCGACATCCGCTGGGCCGCGGAGAACGTGCCGGGGATCCTCGACGTCTGGTACCCGGGAACGCGCGGCGGCTCCGCGGTGGCGAGCCTGCTGTTCGGCGACACCGCGCCTGCCGGCAAGCTGCCGTTCACGTGGCCGCGCACCGTCGGCCAGGTGCCGATCCACCACGCGATCACCCGGTCGCACGCCCCGCAGAACCAGGACAAGCGGTACTGGAACGAGGAGAGCACGCCGCTGTTCCCGTTCGGCCACGGACTCGGCTACACCTCGTTCGAGTACGCCGAGGTCCGGGTCGACGCCGAGCGGGTCGGCCTGGACGGAACCGTGACCGTCTCGGTCGACGTGGCGAACACCGGGGACCGCGACGGCGTCGAGGTCGTGCAGCTATACCTGCACCAGCGGTTCGGCACATCGTCGCGTCCGCTTCGCCAGCTCGCCGCGTTCGAGCGTGTCGAGATCGCGGCCGGCCAGACCGAGACCGTCGCGTTCCGTATCGGCCCCGATGAGCGCCGCTACTGGAGCGCCGCCACACGCGACTGGGTACTGGATGCCACGGTGTTCGACGTGTGGGTCGGCGGCGACGCGAACGCCCAGGCGCACGCCGAGTTCACCGTCGGCTGAGCCGCCCGAAGGACCCGCGCACGGATGCGACCAGGCACGCCGGTCGCATTCATGCCAGTCTCGACTCACAGACTTTCATCACGAAGGAGCGATTCATGTCCAACCCGTCCGTTCAGCTGTATTCGGTGCGCGACGCCATCGACGAAGACCTCGACCGCGCCGTCGCCCGTGTGGCCGAGATCGGCTTCCGGCAGGTCGAGCCGTACGCGTTCCACCTGCGCACGGCCGACTACAAGCGTGCGTTCCAGGCATCCGGCATCACGGCGCCGTCCGGTCACGCGCCCGTGATCGACTCGGATGCCCCGGGCTCGATCTTCGACGCCGCCGCCGAGCTTGGCATGACGACGGTGATCGACCCGTTCATCCCGACCGACCGGTGGCAGTCATCCGATGACGTGCACCGCCTCGCGGACCGGGTGAACGAGCTGACCGCTGAGGCGACGTCGCGCGGGCTCGAGTTCGGGTATCACAACCACCAGTGGGAGTTCACGAACAAGGTCGGCGGCCGTCCCGTCTACGACCTGTTCGTCGAGCTGCTCGGTCCGGACACGGTGCTCGAGGTCGACACGTTCTGGGCGACCGTGGGCGGTGCCGACACACCGGCGGTGCTGCGTTCGCTCGGCGACCGCGTGCGCGCACTGCACATCAAGGACGGCAAGATCGATGACGACATCAAGAACGTGCTGCCCAGCAGCGAGAGTGCGCTGATCGTGCCGGAGGCGCTGAAGGCCGCGTTCGAGAGCCAGACCCCGGCCGGTCAGGGCGACCTCGACGTGCGCGCCATCCTGCAGGCCTCGCCGAACGCGTTGCGTGTCGTCGAGTTCGACGCATACCGCGGCGACGTCTTCGACGGCATCGCCCAGTCCTACGCCTGGCTCGCCGAGAACGACGTCTGAGCGCACCCACGCCCGTGACTGAGTCGAACCACCCCGTTATCCGCGCCGGTCTCGGGGTGGTTCGGCCGCTGTCCGGCGCCCCGGCGGGCACGCCGGCACCTCACCGCCGGCGTTGAGGTACTCCGCGACCGGCAGCGTCGCGGCGCCCAGCGCGACGGCATCCGTCCCCAGTCGTGCCCGCACGAGCTCGACCCGCTCGAACGGACGCGCCAGCGCGTTGCGGCCGATCGCCTCCCGGATGCGCGGCAGCAGCGCCTCCGGAAGCGCGTGTCCCAGCGATCCGCTCCGGTGCGAACAGATTCACGAGGTTCGCGAGGCCGACGCCGAGGTGTTCGACGAGCTCGTCGACGACCTGCAACGCAGCCCGGTCGCCGTCGCCCGCCTCGAGGATGCCCGCCATCCGGTCTTCGACCTCGCGCGGATTCGCGGCGCGGGTGCGGCGCTTGAGCCGGTCGTACCGGGCGACGATCGCCTCGGCGCCGGCGTACGCCTCCAGGCATCCTTGGGCGCCGCACGCGCATTCGCGGCCGCCGTACACGATCGTGGTGTGGCCGAGCTCGCCGGCGAAGGCCGTGCCACCAACACCCTCCCCGGGCTGGATGCTCGCGCCCACCCCGGCACCCAGCAGCACGATGACGGCGTTGTCGCAACCCTTCGCAGCACCGAACCAGCGTTCCGCCTGGCCGAGGGTGTTGGCTCCGTTGTCCACGATCAGCGGCAGCGCGGTGCGCTCTCGCAGCAGGCGCTCGATCGGCGCGACGCCCCAGCCGATGCTCTGGTCGTAGACGACCGCCTCCTGCCCGGCGGTGTCGGTTGCGCTCGCGTCGCCTGCGCCGGCCATCGGCATCCGCTCGACATACCCGGGCACACCGACGCCCACGCCGAGGATGCGGCCCACGTCGACGCCCGACTCGCGAACGACCTCCTCGATGCCGCAGACCACCCGGTCGACGACCTCGTCGGGCTGCAAGCGGATGTTCTCGGTGACGGAACGATGGGACGCGAGTGCGCGCATCCCGAGGTCGAAGAGCTCGACCATCACGGCCGTCTCGCCCACGTCGACCCCGACGACGTAGCCGGCGTCGGGCTTGATGTGGAAGAGCCCGCGAGGGCGGCCACCGTTCGAGTCCTCTGAGCCGACCTCGCTGATGCTGCCGAGTCGCACCAGGTCGACGATCACGTTCGACACCGTGGCGAGGCTCACGCCCGTGGCTTGCGCCACCTGCTGATACGTGCGGCCCGTGCAGGTAGAGCTCCCACAGCGTCCGCGATCGGTTCCGACGGCGCAGATCGCGCACGGTCGTCGAGCGCGCTGCGGGCATCCATCCACCTGACTATTCTCCGGCTGCCACCGGCGGCGTCTTCGCCGGGCGAACAACCTGTCCGCCCATCGTAATGAGCGACGGATGCTCGCCGATCCGGATTGCCGTGGGCGACGACCGGAGATGGTCACCGGGCAGACGCGAGCATGCCCTAGTGTTTGGCGCATGACCGACCACCCGAGCGGCCCCGGCGACGACGCCCTGGCCCCGCCCGCCGGAGCGACGACGGCGACGGCGCTCATCCTTCCGACGAGAACCGGATTCGGCCGCGTGCTCGCCTGGGGCGCATGGGACTGGGGATCTTCCGCCTTCAACGCCGTCGCCACGACGTTCGTGTTCACGGTCTATCTGACGAGCAAGTCGTTCGGCGACAACACCCAGCTCTCGCAGCTGCTCAGCTGGACGATCACGGCGGCCGGCATCGTCGTACTGCTGCTCGCGCCCGTGCTCGGGCAGCGCACCGACACCTCAGGCCGGCGCAAGCTCTGGCTCGGGGTGAACACGGCCGTCGTCGTGGTGTGCCTGGCACTCATGTTCTTCGTGCAGGCCGCGCCGGCGTACGTGTGGCTCGGTCTTGCGCTGCTCGCGGTCGGCACCGTGTTCTTCGAGATCGCCGGCGTCAACTACAACGGGATGCTCCGTCAGATCTCCACGCCGAAGACGATCGGCAAGGTGAGCGGCCTGGGCTGGGGCATGGGCTACGTCGGCGGCATCGCGCTGCTGTTGATCGTGTACTTCGGGTTCATCCACCCGAGCGTCGGACTCTTCGGCGTGACGAGCGCGAACGGCCTATCAGTGCGCGTCTCGATGCTGATCGCCGCACTCTGGTTCGCGGTGTTCGCGCTTCCCGTGCTGTTCGCCGTACCCGAGAACCGCGCGCTCGCGGACTTCGGCCGGCCGCGGGTCGGCTTCTTCCAGTCCTATGGCGTTCTCGGAAGGGACATCGCCCGGCTCTGGAAGACCAGCCGCCACACGGTCTACTTCCTGCTGGCGAGCGCGATCTTCCGGGACGGCCTCACCGGTGTCTTCACGTTCGGCGGAGTGCTCGCGGCCGGATCGTTCGGCTTCTCCTCCGGAGAGGTCATCATCTTCGCCATCGCCGCGAACGTCGTCGCCGGCATCGCCACCATCGCGGTGGGCACGCTCGACGACCTGCTCGGACCGAAGCCGGTCATCCTGGCGTCCCTCATCGGCCTCGTCATCTGCGGATCGCTCGTGTTCGTGCTGCACGGCGGCGGGCAGATCGTGTTCTGGACGCTCGGCCTCGCCCTCTGCCTCTTCGTCGGGCCGGCGCAGTCGGCCAGCCGAACGTTCCTCGGCCGCCTCATCCCACCGGGGCGCGAAGGCGAGGTGTACGGCCTCTACGCCACGACCGGGCGCGCTGCGACCTTCATCGCGCCGCTCGCCTTCGGCCTCTTCGTCACCATGGGCGGCAAGCAGTACTGGGGCATCCTCGGGATCGTTCTCGTGCTCGCGATCGGACTGGCCGTGATGATCCCGGTGAAGGCGAAGCAGGACCAGCTCAGCTGACGGGCATCCAGGCGCCGCCGGCTCGCAGCGAGTCGCGTGCGGCGAGCGCGGTGCTCAGCGCCAGGATCGCGTCGTCCACCGGCGCGATCGCCGACGGGGTTCCGGATGCCACGCACTCCAGAAAGTGCGCGGCCTGCCTCGCGTACGGGTTGGTCGGCTCCGCGGGTTCGGCGTCGCCTGCGTCGACCGCACCGCGCACCGTGAACTCCTCCACCGGGCGCTCGCCACCGATGAAGCGCGTCGCCACGACACCCGCGTCGCCGGTTACCTGCAGGGCGGTGGCGAACGAGGTTGTCGCGGGCATCCGCGCGTGGCTCATCCCTTGGGCGAGACCACCGTCGTCGTATCGCACGGTGGTCTCCACGGGACCGAGCGGATGCGTCGCCGCCGAGCGCACCCCGATCGGATGCCCGAGCAGCAGATTCGCCTGATCGAGGTCGTGGATGCCGAGATCGACAGCGACCCCGCCCGACCGCTCCTCGTCGAACCACCACGGCGTGTCGGGCGGAGCGATCATCCGCTCCGCGCGCACGTGGAACGGATGCCCCACCGCACCCGCCTCGACCAGCTCGCGCACGCGCAGGTACGCGTCGAAGAACCGCACGACGTGGCCGACCATGAGCACACCGCCGGAGCTTCCTGCCTCCTTCGCGATCGCCTCCGCGTCGTCCATGCTGAGCGCCATCGGCTTCTCCAGCAGCACGTTCTTGCCGGCTCGCAGGGATGCCACTGCGAACTCGCGGTGCGTCGGCGTCGGCGTGCAGATGGTCACGATGTCCACAGACGGGTCGCCCAGCACGACGTCGAGGTCCGCCACGGCCCGGGCGTTCGGGGCGTCCTGCAGCGTGGCATCCGCTCGGCGCGAGACGAGGTGCGACACCTCAACCCCTACCTCGCGCCAGGCCGCCGCGTGGGCGGCGCCGATGGTCCCGGGTCCGATGATCGCGACGGTCATGCCGTCATCATCCCAGCCCGGACCATCACCCCAGCGTCATCGTCTCCATCGGGAGGTACGTGCGCGCCGCCCACGACACCGGATCCGCCGCGAAGTGCGCCCGCATCGCGCCGTCGTTCAGCGCGTTGTCGAGGGCGATCATGATCATCGACTGGTCCAGCACGAGCCGGCGATGGCCCACCGCTCCGGTCGTCGGATTCACCGCATCGTAGAACCCGCCGTCCGAGCTGTAGACATCGGGATAGGTCGAACGCAGCTTCTGGATGTTCGCGAAGGCATCCTGCGGAAGCACGTTCAGCGCGATGAACGAAGCGTGCGGCGTGACGACGTCTTCGGTGGCGCAGGTGGTGCACTGCGACAACCTCTCGCCGACCGGGAACTGCAGTCCCTCGACGCCGAACGTGCCGTAGCCGCCGGTGTCATCGGCCGTGCTCGAGGGCGAGAGACCCCACACCGGGTAGTGCAGCACCTCCGTCGCGTACGTCTCCTGCACCTGCGCGGTGCGCACATCCGCGAGCCCGAATCCGCTCGTGCCCCACGTGGTCTCCGGAACCATCTGGTCGACCATCTCGGCCTCGAACATGCCGCCGCCCCACGTCGGGAGGAAGCTGAGCGACGTGCCCGGGTAGGTGTAGTGGCCCTCCCAGACGTCGAACGCCTTACCGGACTGCGGATCCGTGTACTGCTGCCACTGGCCGCCGGGCTCTTGACCCTGCCAGGAGAAGTCCGGATCGGTCGAGCACCGTTGCGGCGGCAGCGTGCGCCACGAGCGCCACCACACATCGCCGGGCATCTGGTGCAGGCCCATGCCGATATACATGGCGATCCGCGGATCGCTGTAGATCGCACCGTTGTGGTAGCCCGCCGGGCCCTGGCCGACGTAGTAGCCGCCGTACATCTGCCCAGTCGGCTGGTTGCCAGGGATGGCCGGGTTCGTGTTGCAGTCGGTCTGTGCGCGATTGTCGTAGAAGATCGAGAAGTCCATGTCACCGATCAGCGCATTGGCCTGCTTGCGCAGCGACGGAACGGCCGACCGCACCATGACGAGCCCGGTCGCGAAAAGCCCGTTGTCCACCGCGGAGAGGAAGGAGCAATTGTCCTGCGCCGGCGTGGTCTGCGTGCTGCACGCCGGGCCGCCCGGGTTCAGGATCGGCTGCGCTGTCGTCGTGTCGTACCACTGGTAGAGGAAGCCGTGCGAGCGCTGCATCCCGCTCACCGTGTGCAGCGTCGCCGCGAGCAGGTTCCGCTCGTTGCCCGGCGTGATGAGGCCCAGGTCCTTGGCGGCGATCACGGCCTGCAGGTAGATGCCGATGTTGGCCGCCGAGGTGTACTGGCCTTTGGTCGTGCCCGGGCCGAGGTTGTCCAGTGGTAGGTGTGTCGTAGTATCCACGTCGTTCTGGAAGAACCGCCACGTGTCGCGTCCGATGCCCAGCAGCGTCGCGCGCTGGGCGGGCGTGAGCGGCGTCTGCCCGGGCGCGGTGATGCCGCCCATGTCCTGATTGTCGGTCGTCTCTTGTGCGCTGGCAGCGGGCGCGAGCCCCACGGATGCCGCCAGAGCGGCCGCGAGGACGCCGGCGGTCAGCGCCGCGCGGCCCTTCCGCTGTTTCGTGATCATCGTCGTCGACTCCTCATCTCACCCTGTTGTTCGTCACTCACTGAGCGCATTGCACCGCGCCACCTCGCCGAGCCACGCCAGCGACGGCTTCGGCGTGCGGCGGAACGTCTGCCGGTCCCACGCGATCAGCCCGAACGTCGGCCGGAACCCGCTGGCCCACTCGTAGTTGTCCAGTGCGCTCCAGTGCAGGTACCCGCGCACGTCGACGCCGTCCGCGATGGCGGCATGCAGGTGCCGCAGCGAGGCATCCAGGTAGTCGATGCGGCGCGCGTCGTCGTCTGTCGCGATGCCGTTCTCGGTCACCAGGATCGGCGTGTGGCCGCTCTTCTCCCACGCCGAACGCACGCCGTCGGCGGCCGCCTGCGGAAAGTACTCCCAGCCGGTCAGCGTCGTCTCGACCCCGTCGGCGACCGGCAGCGGCCCGTGCGGCCCGATGAACGTGCGCGTATACGCCTGCACGCCGACGAAGTCGTCGCCGGCGGCCTGCTCCAGGTACCAGTCGTCGCGCGGGTACCCGTACTCGTGCAGCATCTCCTCGGAACCCGGCTCTCCCGTCGCGACGAAGTCCTGTGTCGCGACGGTCCACCCCGTCCGGATGCCGTCAGCGGATGCCAGCACCTCCCGTGAAGCACGGTGCGCGGCCAGCAGCGTCTCGGCGACGCCGAGATCCGGGTTCGGCAGTCCGTTCGCGACGAGGTTCTCGGCCTTCTCGCCTCCGGCGAGCATGGCCGCGATGTTCGGCTCGTTGATGGTGCACACGTAACGCACGCCATCGAGAATGGGCAGCACCGTCTCCGTGTAGCGCGCGAACAGCTGCGGGGCATCCGCGTTGCGCCAGAAACCGGCGTCGTGCATCCAGCGCGGAACGGTGAAGTGCATGAGCGTGACGACCGGCTCGAGGCCGAGCTCGAGGCAGGTGTCGATCATACGGCGGTAGTGGTCGAGGGATGCCTGCGACACGAACGCGCGCTCCGGCTCGATGCGCGCCCACTCGACCGAGAACCGGTAACTGTTCAGCCCGGCCTCGGCCAGCAGTTGCATGTCTTCGCGGTACCGGTGATAGCTGTCTGCGGCGTCGCCGCTCGGTTCCACGATCGGAGTTCCCGGCGTGTGCTCCTTGACCCACCAGTCGCTGTTCACGTTGTTGCCCTCGACCTGGTGGGCGGCCGTCGCGGCGCCCCAGAGAAAACCGTCGGGGAATGCGAGCACGTGGTTCTCCTTCGTCGAGGTGGGCGTGGCCGATCAGCCCCTGGCCGGATTCGGAACGGCGTCGAGCAGATGCACCGTGTAGTCGTCGCTCGGATGCTGCAGGACGTCGGCGGTGTCGCCGCGTTCCACCACGACGCCCTTGTTGAGCACCATGATGCGGTCGGTCACGAGCCGTGCACTGAGCAGGTCGTGCGTGATGTAGAGCATGCTGACGCCCCACTGCTCGCGCAGGTCCTCCAGCAGCGCCAGCACGCCGGCGCGCAGCGAGACGTCGAGCATCGAGACCGGCTCGTCGGCGATGATCACCTGCGGATCGCTCGCCAGCGCGCGGGCGATCACCACACGCTGGCGCTGACCGCCGGAGAGCTGGTGCGGGAGCTTCGCCGCGAACTGCTCGACCGGCGTGAGCCCCACCGTCTCCAGCAGCTCCAGCACCCTTCGTCTGGCATCCGACCCGCGCAGGCCGGTGTAGTTCACCACGGGCCGGATGAGTGTGTATTCCACCGTGTGCAGCGGATTGAGCGCGGCATACGGATCTTGGAAGACCATCTGCACGTCTCGGTGCAGGCGGCGCAGGTCACGTCGCCGTCGAAGCGTGTCGACCCTCGTGTCACCGAATGTGATCGTGCCGGAGGTCGGCCGCTCAACACCGGTGATCATCTTCGCGATGGTCGACTTTCCGCTTCCGCTGGCTCCGACCAGCGCGAGCGACATGCCCGGTTCGAGCGTGAACGAGACGTCGTCGACAGCCCGCACCGCGGTCTCACCGCGCCGCCGCTGCTTGTACACCTTCGTCACGCCGGAGACGACGATCGCCTCGCGCGCCGACCGCTCCTTTCGGGTGTGCACGGAAGGCGCCGCCGCTTCGGCAGCTGTGTCCACATCCCTGCTCGCGCCGCGCACCTGCAGCCCCGGCACGCTCACGGTCTCCGCCCGTGGGTCGCCGTAGTGGCTGAGCAGCATGCGGGTGTACTCGTGCTGCGGGGCGTTCAGGATCCGGTCGCTCGGGGCATCCTCCACGATCACGCCGTCGTGCATGACCAGCACCCGCTCGGTGGCCTCGAGCACGATTCCGAGGTCGTGGCTGATCAGCACGGCCGTGAAGTTCTCGGATGCCTGCAGCTGCCTGATCGTGCCCATCACCGCGTGCTGCACGAGCACGTCGAGCGCGGTGGTCGGCTCGTCGAACACCATCATCCGCGGCTCCAGCGACAGGGCGATGGCGATCGACACGCGCTGCCGCATGCCGCCGGAGAGCTCGCCCGGATACCGCGACAGCGTCGCCTGCGGCAGCTCGACCTTCTCGATGAGCTCCCGCGCTCGCGCCTCTCGGGCCGACGGCGGCACGTGGCCATGGGCCGCGAACACGTCCATGAAGTGGTTGCGCACGGTGCGCACCGGGTTGAGCGCGTTCATGCCGGACTGCAGCACCATGGCGAACCCGCCCTGCCGCTGCGCCCGCACCTGTTCGGTCGACAGGTGGGCGATGTCGGTGCCGTCGAACAGGATGCGACCGCGTGAGATGCGCGCGGGCGGCTTCGACAGCCGGGTGAGCGCGAACCCGAGCGTGGACTTGCCCGACCCGGACTCGCCGACCAGGCCGACGAACTCGCCCTGGGCCAGCTCGAAGCTGACGTGCTTGACCGCCTCGAACGGATGCCCGTCGCCGGTGTCGTACACGACCGAGAGGTCCTCGACCTTCAGCAGGCTCATCGCGTGGCCCCTCCCTCACGGAGTCGCGGATTGCTCAGGCCGTCCACGCCGAAGTTGATGAACGACATCGACACGGCGAACAGCGCGATCATGAGGCCGGGTGCGAACAGCAGGATCCACTGGCCGGTCAGCAGCACGTTGCTGTTCTGCGCCCAGAAGAGCATGGTGCCCCAGCTGACGGTGCTGGAGTCGCCGAGCCCGAGGAACTCCAGGCCCGCCTCGGCGAGGATGGCCGCGGTCGCCGCACCGAAGAAGCTCGCGATGATGAGCGAGGTCATGTTCGGCAGGATCTCCCGGAACACGATGCGCGTCGCGCTCTCGCCGCTGAACGTCGCCGCCGTCACGAAGTCGCGGGAGCGCAGCGACTGGGTCTGCGAGCGCAGCACACGTGCGCCCCACGCCCATCCGGTCACGACGACGACGAGGATGATCACGCCGAGCCCGCCATTCTGCAGGTAGGCCGCGATCACGATCATCAGCGGCAGCGCGGGGATGACCAGGAACAGGTTGACGATGAACCCGACGCCCTCGCCCCAGAACGTGCGAACGTAGCCCCAGCTCAGCCCGACGGCGACCGCGATGATCGTCGACAGCAGGCCGGCGACGAGCGCGACCGACACCGAGACCTGGGCCCCGCAGATGAGCTGCGAGAAGACATCCTGACCGGCGGCCGTCGTACCGAGCCAGTGCGCGGCGCTGGCGTCCTGACTCCTGCCGAACGACGTGTCATGCGGGTCGTATGGCGAGATCAGCGGCGCGAAGATCGCCAGCAGCACGAAGAACGCGAACAGCACGAGCCCGAAACGCGCCTTCGGGACGGCCCACACCGTGCGGATGCCTCGCCCGAGTACGCGAAGCGGGTTCGGCCGGTCGAGGTGCGCCGTTCTGCCGGCGGCGGCACTGGCATCCATCGTCGTCCTTCTGCTGGTCGTCGTCATCGCCTCGTCCTCGGGTCGAGAACGCCGTACAGCACGTCGACGATGAAGTTGGCGATGAGCACGCTCACCGTGATCATCAGGAAGAGCGCCTGCATGAGCGGGTAGTCCTGGTTGGTCACCGCGTGGAACAGCAGCAGGCCGACGCCGGGGTAGTTGAACACGGTCTCCACCAGCAGCGAGCCGCCGACCACCCCGCCGAGCACGAGGCCGAACGAGGTGAGGTTGGGCAGGATCGCGTTCCGCGCTGCGTACCGCAGGGCGACCGTGCGGGGGCGCAGTCCGTTCGCCTCGGCGAACGTGACGTAGTCCTCCCCGAGCGTGTTCACCATGGTGTTGCGCATGCCGAGGATCCAGCCGCCGAGCGAGGTGAGCAGGATCGTGACGCCGGGCAGGATGGCGTGGTACAGCGCGTCACCGAAGAACGCGAAGCTCCAGTTCGGCGTCGCCGCCTGCGAGTAGGCACCGGATGTCGGGAACAGCCCAGCGACGTAGCCCAGGAAGAAGACCAGCAGCAACGCCGTCCAGAAGTACGGGAACGCGGAGAGGAACTGGCCGCCGACGGTCGGCACGGTGTCGAGCGGGGTGCCCCGCTTCCACGCAGCGAGCACCCCGAGCAGCGTGCCGCACACGAACGCGATGATCGTGACCGTACCGACGAGCACGAGCGTCCACGGCAGCGCGTCGCCGATCAGGCCGGAGACGGTCTGCGGAAAGTAACTGTACGAGACGCCGAAGTCGAAGTGCACGACCTGGTTCAGGTACTCGACGTACTGGTTCCACAGGCTGCCGCTCGGTACACCGAGCTGTGCCTCGACCGCCTGCCGCATCGCCGGCGTGACCGGCCCGTTCTGCCCGAGCTTCGCGATCGCGGCGTCGGCCGGCGACCCCGGCATCAGCCGGGGCAGCACGAAGTTGACCGTGACCGCAGCCCACAGCGTGAGCACGAACAGGCCGAGCCGGCCCAGCAGGTAGCGCACGCGACCTCCTTCTTCTCACCTACCCGCGAACCGCGAGTGTCAGGACGCCTTCTTGAGGTGCGTGAACACCAGCAGCGGGGTCTCGGTCCACGTGCTCGGTGGCGCGTAGGGGTCGCTGGCGCTCGGCCATCCGGTGAAGTGCTTCGTGCTGAACAGCCCCCACAGTCCGCCGTAGAAGAGCCCGATCGCCGGCACCTGGTTGTACACGACCTCTTGCAGCTGGTCGACGATCTTCTTCTGGTCGGACTGCTGCGTCGCGGCCTGCAGCTGCGTGAGCAGGGCGTCGACCTTGGGGTCCTTGAACCGCTCGAAGTTGGCCGTCGTCGCCGTTCCGACCGGAGTGGCGAACTGGCTGTTCAGCAGGTTGTTGTAGTCCTGGAACACGCTGCCGGTGCCACCGAAGGAGCCCATCGCCAGGTCGAAGTCGCCGTTGTTCAGCGCCTGCGTGTACGCGGCCGGCTGAGGCTGGTTGATCTTCACGGCGATCCCGAGCTTGCCCAGCTGGGACTGCACGGTCTGCACGCCGCGCAGCCAGTCGGTGTAACCGTTCGCGGTGGTGATCGTGAGCTGCAGCTGGGTGCCGTTCTTGTCGACGAGCTTGCCGCCGGACTGCGTGTACCCGGCCTTCGCGAAGTAGCTCAACGCCTTCGAGCTGTCCTGTGTAATCAGGCCGTTGCCTGGGATGGAGCTGTTCAGCCAGTCCTGCTGGTTCGGCAGCAGCAGACCGGTCTGGCCCGCCGGCTTCACGTAGCCCTGCTCCGCGTCGTTCGCGACAGTCGTGCGATCCAGTGCGTAGCTGAGGCCGAGGCGGAAGTTCACGTCGTTGAACGGCGCCTTCGTCAGGTTGGGGAACAGCGAGACCGTTCCGCCGGGCGGGAACCAGTACTTGTTGTGCTGCTTGTCGGCGCCCACCCAGGTCTTCTGAACATCCGTGATGAACGCATACGCCCAGTCGTAGCCGTTCTTCACGATGTCGAGTTGCTTGTTGGATGCCGGCAGCACGATCTTCTGCGCCGCGACCTTGTCGGCCTGCCAGTACTTCGTGTTCTTGTCGAGCACGTACTGGTTGCCGGCGAACTTGCCGAGCACATACGGTCCGGTCGCGACCGGGTTCGGGTTCGTCCAGCTGACCGGGTTCTTCACGCTCTGCCAGATGTGCTTCGGCACGATGATCTGCTGGTCGATGATGTACGCGGCGGGCACGTCGGCGGTCTTCAGATGGAACGTGATCGTGTTGCCCGACGTGCTGATCGTGTCGATGTGCTGCCACTCGCCGAGCGTGTCGAGCTCCGGGTGCTTCTTGATCAGGTCGAACGTGAACATCACGTCGTCCATCGTGAACGGCTTGCCGTCCGACCACTTCACGCCCTGCCTGATGGGGTACTGGATGGTCTTCGGGTCGACGATCTTGTCGCCGGTCGCGAGGAACGGGGTCGCCTTGCCGTCGATAGAGTTGACCACCTGGAGCGGCTCGTACATGTAGTGCGCGCCGATGCGCGTGTTGGCGGCGAACGGATTGAAGTTCCGCGCGAACGTGGGTGAGCCGCTGTCGGCCGCGAGCAGAAGCGAACCGTCGCCGGCTCCGCCCGAATTGTTGGACGAGGTGTGAACACTGCAGGCGCTGGTCGCCAGCACGGTGGCTGCTGCGACGACGGCGACGAGCGTTCGAAGCGATCGGGGCCGTGGCTTTCGCGCTCGGGTCTTGGACATGTCGAGGAACCTTTCTGTCATCGATGACGAGGCTCTGGCGGGGACACCAGCGGGGGATGCGTCCGCCCGGTACCGGTGATTGTAAGCGCATACAAGCGGCGACGGCAACCCGGTTGACGAACTGCGTTCTGCCGTGATGGCGTGCCAGAATGGTGGTCGGATCCCCGGCGTTGCCCGAGGGGACGGAGGATGTCGATGGCCAAGAACCCCACGGTCTACGACGTGGCCGAGCTGGCCGGCGTCTCCATCGCGACGGTCTCGCGAGTGCTGCGCAGACCCGACGATGTACGCGCATCCACTCGTGAGGTCGTGATGGATGCCGTGCGCGAACTCGGCTACGTGCCGAGCGCCAACGCACGGGGGCTGGCGGCACGCAAGACGGGCGTGCTCGGGCTGTTCCTGCCGGGATTCGACGCCGTCGAGGAGCTCGACGACGCTGATTTCACCGCACCGCATCGCGTCGAGGTGCGGGCGGACCCGCCTGCTGCAGCGGAGCATCCGTCTGCGCATCTCTACTTCGACGAGGTGCTTCGCGGTTGCGAGCTGGAGGCGTGGCGGCAGGGATTCTCGCTCATGGTCGGGGTCGGCCGGGGGAGGTCACCCGAGGAGGTCGAGGCCGTCATCAGCGACATGGCGGGCCGGGTCGACGGGATGGCCGTGCTCGCGCAGAGCGCGCACGACGACGCGCTCAAGCGGGTGAGCAATCGGGTTCCGGTGGTGCTTCTCGCAGGGCCACGGCGCGGCGACGACTTCGATCATGTCTCGGTCAGCAACCGGGAGGGGATGCGCGCACTCACCGAGCACCTCGTGGATGCGCACGGCGTGCGGGACCCGGTCTACCTCGCGGGGCCGTTCGACTCGCCCGACGACGCCGAGCGCTACAACGGATTCGCCGAGGCGCTCGAGGGCAGGGGCATCAACCCCACGGCGCTTCCCGTGCTGCACGGTGAGTTCTCCCGGCAGCGCGCCCGCGCGGTCGCGGCGGATCTCGCGCAGCGCGGCGCCGTGCCGCGGGCGATCGTGTGCGCGAACGACCAGATGGCGCTCGGCATCCTCGATGTGTTCGCCGAGGTGGGCATCCGGGTACCTGACGACGTGATCGTCACCGGCTTCGACGGACTGGATGCCGCCGCCGAGTCGACCCCGCGGCTCACCACGGTCAACCAGCCGATGGTGCACCTCGGACGCGCCGCGGTGCAGGCGATGGTCAGCAGGCTGGCGAATCCTGACCAGGAGCCGATCGCGCTCCGCCTGCCGGTGAAGGTTCTGCTCAGGGAGAGCTGCGAGGGCCCGCTCAGCCCAGCCGCTCGCCCTCGAGGTGCTCGACCAGCTTCCACGTGACGCCGTCGTCATCGCTCACCCAGCCGTCGAACGTGTAGCTCTGCGCGGAGACCTCGCTGAAGTTCCAGCGGATGGGCCGCTCGTCGTTCTGTGTGCCGTCCTGTCGGATGCCGTCCCGCCAGCCCTGCGCCACGAGGTTCGCGTACTGGTTGAGCGCTGGCGAGAAGTAGCTCACGCGCACGATGCCGGCGGTGGGATCGTAGACGCGCACCGCGACCGCGATGGTCTGCTCTCGGTCATCCTTCTCGACCACCTCGAGGTCCTGGATGGCGCGGCCGTCCATCACCCACGAGACCAGCCAGGTGAAGTCCCGGTCGCGCCACTCGCCCGTGGGCTCGTCGAGGCGCCGCCCTCGCACATGCCACGAGCCGACGAGCTGGCCGAATCGGGTCATCCGCTTCGGGTGCTCCGGTGACGGTCCCGAGCTGACCAGGGCATCCGCGAACCTCGCGTGCGCGGTGGAGTCTGCCGGATCCGCGCTGCGTGCGTCATCCATCGGCTCGCCCTCCTCAGGTCTTCGGGTGATCAGCTCCCGGTCGGTGCTGTCTGGCGTGCCGGGTCGTCGACGTCGGTACCAGTGACATCCGCACCGCTGACATCCGTGCGGTGGAAGTTGAGGTACGAGCGGGATGCCGTCGGCCCGCGCTGGCCCTGGTACCGAGAACTGTATGCGGCGGAACCGTACGGCTGCTCGGCCGGTGACGAGAGCTGGAAGAAGCACATCTGCCCGATCTTCATGCCGGGCCAGAGCTTGATTGGAAGGGTGGCGACGTTACTGAGCTCGAGCGTGACGTGGCCGGTGAAGCCCGGGTCGATGAACCCGGCCGTCGAGTGTGTGAGCAGGCCCAGGCGACCGAGCGAGCTCTTGCCCTCGAGGCGTGCGGCGACGTTGTCGGGCAGTGTCACGCGCTCGAACGTCGATCCGAGCGCGAACTCGCCGGGGTGCAGGATGAACGGTTGGTCGCCGTCCACCTCGACGAGATGCGTCAGCTCGGGTTGATCCTCGGACGGATCGATGAACGCGTACTTGTGGTTGTCGAACAGCCGGAAGAAGCGGTCGAGGCGCACGTCGATGCTCGACGGCTGGATCATCGCCGGATCGTAGGGCTCCAGAGCGATGCGCCCTGCGTCGAGCTCGGCCGTGATGTCGCGATCGGAGAGCAGCACGCCTCCAGGCTACAGACTCAATACCCCTCACTTCGAGACGGATTCCAGGCGCCGCCCACTGGTCTTCGGGCCGAACAGGGCGATCAGTCCGGCGATCAGGCCGGTGATTCCGATGCCGGCAAAGCCGAGGAAGAACCCGCCCGCCGTGACGACGACGGGCAGCAGAAGCGCGCCGACCACGCCGCCGCTGTGTCCGATGCCGTCGGAGAGCGAGAATCCGCTTGCCCGCGCCCGGGTCGGGAAGAGCTCTGCCGTGTAGGTGTAGGCGACCTGCAGGTACAGCCCGAGCGCGAACGAGGCCAGGAACGACCCGATCGTGACGATGGTGTCGCCGGCCAGGGATCCCAGCAGCAGCATGCCGATCAGCCACACGCAGGTGGAGCCCAGGATCAGCAGTCGCCGGTCGAGCTTGTCCGCGAGAACCGCCATGACGATGGCTCCGACCGGGTACCCGATCGCGCCGACACCCAGGAACAGGATGGAGTCCGCGATCGCGAACCCGTGACCCGAGAGCAGCGTCGTCGCATCCCCGAGGAACCCGTAGTTGCCGATGTACCAGAAGAACCACATGAGCACGAGCAGCACGAGACGACCCAGGTAGGGCCTGGCGATGAGAGATCGCATCGGGAAGGCGTCTCGGGCCATCGACACGTCTTCGGGCTCCGGTTCGGGCAGGGTCATTCCGCGTGATCGCGCGATCTCCTCCATCCTCGTCACGACAGCGTCGGCCTCTTCGGGCTTGCCGTGCAGCGCGAGCCACCGCGGGGACTCCGGAAGCTGGAACCGGGCGATCAACCCGATGAGCGCGATCAGCCCGCCCACCACGAACAACAGCCGCCAGCCGAACGGGAATGCCGGCACGAGTGCCAGTGCCACGAATGGAGTGACGGCCTGCCCCAGGATGCCGACGAGGAACGTCAGGTTGGAGATGCGACCGCGCTGGCGGGCCGGCGCGAGTTCGCCGACGTAGGTGGAGACGAGGTTCAGGTCTGCGCCCACGCCGACCCCGGTGAGAAAGCGCCACAGGGAGAGCGTCCACATGTCCGTGGCCGTCGCGCAGAGGAACGAGCCGAGCGCGGTAATGCCGATGGTCACCAGCAGGATCTTGTACCGCCCGACCCGGTCGGAGATGCTGCCGATCACGATCGAACCGACCACATACCCGATCAGGCCGACCGCAAGTGCCACGAACGTGGCCTCGGAACCGGTGAGCTTGAACTGTGCGGCGATCGCGGGCATCCCGTACCCGATGTCGGCGATGTCGAAGAACGTGAAGAAGTAGCCGATTCCGATGACCGCGAGATGCCACCACGGAAGCGACCAGGACGGTATGCGATCCTGACGGGCGAGCACCGTCCGTGCGTCCACCGGGCCCGCTGACATCCCCTCGCTCACCGTCATTTCGCCTTCCCACAGCGTCGACCGGGCGGGTTCACGCGAGCTCGTCCTCTTCTTGCAGTGTAGATCGGTGGATGCCGTCGGCTACGATGATGGATGCCGTCTCAGCGGCACGCGGATGTAGTTCAATGGCAGAACCTCAGCTTCCCAAGCTGATAGCGCGGGTTCGATTCCCGTCATCCGCTCCAAAGGTTTCGTCGTGCCGTCAGCGAACGCGCACAGCGCGGTGCGCGTTGAGCGCCTCTGCGTGGGACGCAGCGTGAACGGGTGAGACCTACTCGCGGAGTTTCGGCTTTCGGTGTTCTTGGCCGGTGTCGTGCCAGGTTCCGTGGGGGTCGATCCATCCGGGTGCGCGGACTTGTGGTTTCCCGTTGTGCATGCGGATCGCCCACCCACCGGTGTCGATGGACCGGTGGTGGAACCAGCAGACGGCGGCACCGTTGCTGGTGTCGGTGGGTCCCCCTCGTGAGTGCTCTTGCACGTGGTGGTATTCGCACCACCCGGCCG
>NZ_JBQCIE010000068.1:0-11418 GCF_051954055.1 Humibacter sp.
CGGTCGGCGCGGAAGGTGGGCACGACGCGGCCGGCGAAGTCCGGGTCGTCGCGGAGGGCCAGGTGCGCCGAGAGGTCGTCGGCGGGATCGTCCGTCGTGGCGAGCACCGCGATGCGAAAGCGGTCGAAGAGCGCCCGCGGGCGGAACTCGGGCCTCGCGAGAGCGTCGCACAGCTGGTCGTACAGGGCGTCCGCTGTCTGGGGCGACGGAGCATCCGTGAGCCCGAAGACGTCCGCGAACTCGCTCTCGAACCAGAAGCGAACGGGCGTGCCGAGGAAGACGTCCCAGTTCTCGCAGAGGCGGCGCCAGATCTCGCGTCCCGATGTCTGCGACGGTTCCCCGTCGCGTCGAAGGCCCAGGTCGGTCAGCGGCACACCGACGGCGTGCAGGAGCCGTGTCACGTAGTGGTCGGGCGTGATCAGCAGCGCGGCCGGGTCGCCGAACGGCTCGTCGTCGAGCAGCAGGTGCGCGTCGACGTGGCCGTGCGGCGAGTAGATCGCGGCATCCGCGACTTCGGCGTACAACCGTCGCGCCACCTCCCGCGTCGCCGGATCGGCCGGCAGCAGGCGGTCGGGGTGCGGGGCGAGCGTGTGGACTCGATCGCTCGCGGTCGTCGTGTCGTTCGGCAGGCTCATGTCGTGCGGTTCTCCTGTTCGGCGGGGTTCGGCGTGCCCGAGTCGCGTTCGGCGGGCGTCGCCGCCGGCCCGGTGGACGAGCGGACGGTGAGGTGTGTGGGCAGCGAGGCGCTTCGTCGCCTGGCGGAGTCCGTTCCCGGCTCGAGCTGCGCGAGCAGCAGCGTGACGGCGAGCCGGCCGGCCTGCTCGATCGGGGCGGTGAGCGTCGTCAGCGGGGGATCACAGAAGTCGGCGCCGAAGATGTCGTCGCATCCGACGATGCTGATCTCGGCGGGAACACGGATGCCGCGCCCCGCTAGGTGCTGCAGCATGCCGATCGCGAGCAGGTCGTTGAACGCGATCGCGGCCGTCGCGCCCGTGTTGAGCAGCGCATCCGCCGCGGCCGCTCCCGCGCTGCGCAGCGGCGAGAACGGACCGAGCCGGCGGGTTGTCACGCCGTGTTGCCTGCCGGCCTTCACGAACCGCCGCCAGCGTCCCTCGTTGGGCCAGGACGTCTCTGGGCCCGAGACGTAGGCGATGTCCCGGTGGCCGAGCGACACGAGGTGCTCGACCGCCTGCTCGATGCCCTTGGGCGTGTCGATGAACACGGTAGAGACGCCGCGGGTCTGCCGGTTGACGGCCACGATGGGCAGCTGCGATGCGAGCTCGGCGAGCATGCGGTCGGACAGCCGCGACGCGGCCAGTACGGCGCCGTCGAACGACGAACGCAGCCGGTGCAGAAGGTCGTCCTCGTTCTGGTCGGACTCCTCGGTGTCGATGAGCAGCTGCGAGTATCCAGATGCCTTCAGCTGCCGCTGCGTGCCCTTGATGATGCCGAAGTAGAACGGGTTCGTGACGTCGGAGACGAGCACGGCTATCGCCCCGGTCCTGCCCGAGGTGAGTGCGCGGGCGGGCGAGTTGGGGGAGTAGCCGAGCTCGGTCGCGATCCGTGCGATGCGTTCCCGTGTCGCCGCGTTCACCCTGCCTGGATTCGAGAGCGCGCGAGACGCTGTGGAGATGGCGACGCCCGCGCGCTCGGCGATATCGGCGAGCGTGACGGGGCGCACCGCTTCGGCGCCTGGCGCGGTGGGCGGCGCGTCTTCGCGGACTCCTTCCATGCCGACAGCCAATCAAGCCCGGGCGAGCGTGGCAAACATTTGGCAACCGTTTGCCAGACGGAATCCGCCACTCGGATCCCGCGAGACTGCACGCCCGCCCCGAGACGTTGGGCAACACCCGCTGTTTCGGGGCGGGCGTGCAGTCTGGTGAGAGCGCGCCGGGAGGTCAGCGCGAAACGGGGCCGGCCACCGACTCGACGACGGCGAGCGCGGACCGCTCGAGGAACGCCACGAAGGCCACGGCATCGTCGTCGCCGTCAGGCCCGGCGCTCAGCTCTCCGTCCACCAGAGCCTGCTCCGCGAACGCGACCCAGGCGCGAAGGGCCACCGTGAGGAGCGGCGACTGCGGAACGCCGAGCTCGTCGAAGACGGCGATGACGCGCTGCGTCTGGATCTTCTCGGCCTCTTCGACGACCTCGCGAACCTCCTTGTCGCCGCTGGCGACGCCGTGCACGAGCGAGACGAACGTGCTGCGGTGCTCCCGTACGAACTCCACGATCTTCGTCAGCGTCGTGTGCAGGCGCTCCAGCGGAGGGAGGTCGAGCTGCGGCTCGGTGGCGTTGAGCATGCCGTCGCGTGCGGCGCGCACGACCTCGCGGTGGAATCCCTGCTTGGAGTCGAAGTAGTAGAACAGGAGGCCGCGCGAGACGCCGGCCTGCGCGGAGAGGTCCTCGACGTTCAACTGATCGAGCGGCCGGTCGGCCAGCGCAGCCACTCCGAGGGCGACGAGCTGCGCCCGGCGCTCGTCGGGCGTCATACGGGTGCGTCGCTCGGAGGGCATGGTTTCGAGGATAGAGCGCCAGATTGAGGGTCGGCGCGCGTCTCGCGCAGCAGGCATCCGCTCATCTGCGGTGTGCCCCGTCCACGGGTCGACAGCTCCGACTGGCGCGCGCTACTGACTCATGGTAAATAGTTACTGACGCTGCGTCAGTAAGGGTCGGCATCCCGGCGTCGCACTGATCGAGGAGGATCTATGAAGCTACGTTCCCTGGCCGCGAAGCGTGCTGGCCGCGTCGCCCTTGCCGCCATTCCGGTCGGCATCGCCGCGAGCCTTCTGATGACGGGCGTTGCCAACGGTGCGGTTCCGGTGGCGTTCACGGTCTCGGGCTCCACGTTCCAGGTGGCGGCGTCGCAGCTCGAGGGCACCGGCTTCTCGCAGTACGCGGGAACGGTGACGGCGAAGGACGGCACGACGCATCCGGCCTCCATCGCCAACATCGCCACCGCGAAGCTGTACGACCTGTGCCAGTCGGTGGTGGTGCCGGGTATGCCGGTGGGCCTGAAGATCACGGCGGGTGGGGGCGGAACGCCGGCCACGGCGACGAACATGCAGATCGGCATGACCGACCTGCAGGGCGACGCCACGTTCAACAACATCCGCATCGGTGTGGATGCCTCGACGGTGAACACGGACGCCAAGGGCTCGGCCGGTGACTTCGCGCAGGATGCCGACTCGGTCGAGATCAAGAATCTCAAGCAGACCGCGTGGAGCACGCAGGCATCCGTCTTCAACCTCGCGGGGCTGCACCTGCAACTGACCGACGGCAAGACGACCTGCTTCTGAGCGAGCACCCGACGATGCAGAGACTGAAGGACGGGTGGCACGCGTTTGTCGTGTGGTCCCGGCAGCGGCCGTTCATCGGTGGACTGCTGACAGCGCTCGGCGGCGTCGAGATGTTCTTCTCCGGTCAGCTCTCCGTCGGCGCGATGAAAGTGCAGGTCGGGATCGAGGGCTTCCAGGCCATGCTCATCCCGATCGTCCTCGTGGTGCTCGGCGTGCTCGCGACGCTCATGCCGCAGCACCGTATCTTCTACGGCGTGATCGCCCTGGTCGTGGCGGTCTACTCCCTCGTCGGGGTCAATCTCGGCGGCTTCTTCGTCGGCATGATCCTGGCCAGCGTCGGCGGCGTGCTGATCGTCTCGTGGATGCCGAAGGGCGCGAAGAAGGACGGCGACGACCGCGCCGCCCCACCGCCGGAAGCGTCGAAGACCCGTCGGGAGCACCGTGCGCGGCGCGCGTCCGGAGGTGCTCTCGCCGTTGCGCTCACGGCGGTGATGAGCCTCGGGCTCGTCGCGGCGCACCCCCAGCCGGCTTCCGCGGCGCAGGCGACCGGCACGTGCATCCTCGGGTTCATCGGGGACTGCTCGACCCCGACCCCCACACCCACCCCAACGCCGACATCGACGACGGCACCTGGCGCGTCGCCGACGCCCGCACCATCGCCGTCCGCGGGCGGCGGCACCGGGGGCGGCGACACCGGGGGCGGCGACACCGCAACGCCGCCGGCCCCCACCGGGCCGACACTCATCGCGCCGGCATCCGCCTCGCCCGTCTTCTCCGGAAAGCCGGCACTCCTGCAGGGCTCATCACTCTCGTTCTCCGGGCTGCGCTACCTGGGCCTTGCGACCGTGCGGCTCTCGGGCGGCAGCACGGCGACCGTGCTCAAGCTCTCGATGGACAGCGTGACGATCCCGGGATTCCGCCTCGACACGCGCGATGCGAACGATGCGGGCACCGACACCGTCGCGACATCCATGGCGTTCAGCGGCGGCGTGAACACCTACCTCGCATCGTTCAAGGCGGTGCTCGACAACGGCAAGGCCGTGCAATACGACATCCAGCATCCGCCGTCGTCCGACGGTTCCGTGCCCGTGTCGCGCATCCTCTCCCTCGAGGTCTTCGGCATCACCGGCGGGAGCTCGGCGCTGACCGGATTCCACGAGATGATCAGCTGAACGTCGCCCGGAACGCGCTTCAATCGGCGGGGAGTACGTCTGCGTCTGTCGGCTTTTGGCAACGACTGGCAAACGTTTGCAGCGCATCGCCCGGCCTGCCTAGTGTCGAAGACATGAGCTCCTCCTCCGCGGGCGGCGACATCGCCTGGAAGCTGTCCGGATTCGGTGACGAGATCGACGAATCACCGCAGGTGCAACTGGCCGTGCTGGAGGCGCTCGGCGCCCGGCACATCGAAGTGCGCAGCGCCTGGGGCGTGAACATCGTCGACCTCGACGCTGAGCAGCTCGCCGGTCTCAAAGGCATCATCGACGGTGCAGGCTTCGGCGTCTCCGCGATCGCGTCGCCGATCGGCAAGGTGGATGTCACGCTGCCGGTCGAGCACGAGGTGGAGCGCCTCGCTCGAGCGATCAACGCCGCCCACGTGCTCGGCTCGCGTTACGTGCGCATCTTCTCCTTCTACCGCGGCGAGGGCATCACGCCCGAGGCGATCCGCGACGAGGTGATCGTCCGCATGCGCGCGCTCGCCGACCTCGCCGAGCGCGAGGACGTCGTGCTGCTGCACGAGAACGAGAAGGAGATCTACGGCGACGTGCCGGAGCGTGTGCTCGACATCGTCGAGTCCGTGGGGTCCGATGCCCTGCGCTTGGCGTGGGACAACGCCAACTTCGTGCAGTGCGGCGTGCGGCCGTTCACGGATGCCTGGCCCCTGCTTCACGAGCACGTCGAGTACCTGCAGGTGAAGGACGCGCTATTCGCCGACGGCACCGTCGTGCCGGCCGGCGAGGGCGACGGTCAGCTGCTGGAAACGGTGACCGCCCTGCGGGATGCCGGCTACCGCGGCTTCGCCTCCCTCGAGCCGCACCTCGCCGACGGGTTCGCCCTCGGCGGCTTCTCCGGCCCGCGCGCCTTCGGCACCGCCGGCCGCGCGTTCGACCGTCTGCTCACCACGATCGGAGTCAGCGCAGCATGAACACCCTGGCCTCGGAGCCCGCACTCACCGCCGCGATCGTCGGTTGCGGCGTCATCGCCGACAATCACGTTCGCGCCTTCGCGGCACGCGGAGACGTGGAGATCGTCGCGCTCGTTGATCCTGTCACTTCCGCGGCGGAGCGCGTCGCATCGCTGGTCGAAGAGGTCGGGATGCCCCGGCCGGCGCTGTTCGCGGATCTCGGCGAGGCCTTGGCGGAGCATCCGGTCGACATCGTCGTCGTGCTCACGCCCAGTGGCCTGCACGTGCGACTGGCCGAGACCGCCCTGAACGCCGGCAGCAACGTCGTCATCGAGAAGCCGCTGGATGTCTCCGTGCCCCGTGCCAGGCGCATCCGGGAGCTCGCCGACGAGGCCGCGGAGCGTGGACTCGTGGCCACGGTGATCAGCCAGCACCGGTTCGACCCCGCATCGGTGGTCGTGGCGCGCGCCGCGCACTCGGGCGAGCTCGGCGTGCTGACCAGCGCCGTGGCATCCGTTGCCTGGTGGCGAACGCAGGAGTACTACGACTCCGGCCAATGGCGCGGAACGTGGGAGCTCGACGGCGGCGGAGCCGTGATGAACCAGGGCGTGCACACCGTCGACCTGCTGGTGTGGTTCATGGGCAGACCGGTGGCCGTCTACGCGCACACCGCGCGTCTCGCGCACGAGCGCATCGAGGTGGAAGATACCGCCGTGGCCACGCTTCGGTTCGAGAACGGCGCCGTTGCTGTGCTGCACGCCACCACGGCGGCCTACCCGGGACTGACCGTACGCGTGCAAGTGCACGGCTCGAACGGCTCGGCCGTGATCGAGAACGACCAGCTCGCCTACTTCGCCTCGGGCGGCGCGGCGGATGCCGCCGGCAACGCCGACCCCACCCGCAGCACGGGCGAGAACCGGGCCGCCGACCTGGTGGACGCATCGGAGCTGTACGGCAGCCCGCGCGGAGCCGACGCGTTCGTCGTCGGGCACCGCCGGCAGTACGACGACATCGTGGACGCCATCCGAACCCACCGCACGCCCGGCGTGACCGTGGCCGACGCGCTGCTGTCGCTCGCCGTGGTGCGCGCCGTGTACCTCTCGGCCACGCTGGGCCGGGAAGTGCTCGTCGACGACGTGCTCGACGGCGTGTATGACGACCAGGACGTGCACACCGAGCTGGCGAACGTCGAAGCCACGGCATGAAGTTCGCCGTCTTCACCGCTTCCACCCCGCAGCGACGCTGGGTCGGCGATCGCGGGACGTGGCCGTCGATGCGTCTCGAGGAGCATGCGGATGCCGTCCGTCGCTGAGGCGCGCACGTCGCGGCCGTCCGTGCGGCTTGCGCACCTCGGGCTTGGGCACTTCCACCGTGCCCACCAGGCTTGGTACACGCAGCACGCCAACGCGCTGCCCGGCGCATCCGACGGCTGGGGCATCGCCGCCTTCACCGGGCGCTCGCCGCGCGCGGCCGAGGTTCTGTCCGGGCAGGACGGCGTCTACAGCCTCATCACCCGTGCCGCTGAAGGCGACTCCGCCGAGATCGTGCAGTCGATCGTGCAGGCGAGTGACGGTGCCGGCCCGGAATGGGAGAGCACGCTCGCCGACGCGTCCGTCGCCGTGCTCACCGTCACCGTGACGGAACGCGGATACGAGACCGGCAACGACTCGAGCGCCTCTGCCGGGGGCGAGAGCGCCGGCGCGCGGATCGTGCGGGGCCTCGCGGCCCGGGCACGAGCATCCGCCGGGCCGATCGCCCTCGTCAGCTGCGACAACCTGAGCGGAAACGGCGAGGCGCTGCGGCGCGTGGTGCTGGCGGAGGCCGACCCGGATCTCACGAGCTGGATCGGGGAGAACGTCTCGTTCGTCTCCACCATGGTCGACCGCATCACGCCGGGCACCGTGGATGCAGACTGCGAGACCGCGCGCGAGCTCACAGGATACGACGACGCCGCCCCCGTCGTCACGGAACCGTTCAGCGAGTGGATCGTCAGCGGCGCCTTCCCCGGCGGCCGACCCGCATGGGATCGCGTCGGCGCCCGGTTCGTCGACGACATCGAGTCGTATGAACGCCGCAAGCTCTGGCTGCTCAACGCCGGACACACGCTGCTGGCCGCCGTCGGGCTCCCGCGCGGACACGAGACGGTCGCCGCCGCGTTCGCCGATGCCGAGTGCCGCATGCTGCTCGAAGACCTGTGGGCGGAGGCCCGGGTCGTGCTCCCGTTCGACGACGAGACGCTGGATGCCTTCCTGACGGCCCTTCGCGCCCGCTTCGCCAACCCCCGCATCGCGCACAGGCTGACGCAGATCGACGACGGAAGCTTGCAGAAGCTCAGGCAGCGGCAGGCGGCGATCGTCTCGGCCAGGCTGGAGAACGGGGACGAGCCGGGGCGCGCATCCCTCGCCACCGTCGAGTCGTGGGGGCGCGCTCGCGGCCTCGACCTCGCCGAGGCTCTTGACGCGCTGCAACCAGGACTCGCCCGCCGCGTCTACGCGAGCTGAACCGAACACAAGGAGAACCATGCTGATCCAGTCCGCCGAGGTGCTCGTCGCGAGCCCCGGACGCAACTTCGTCACCCTGCGCATCACGACCGACGACGGCTACACGGGTCTCGGGGATGCCACGCTCAACGGGCGCGAGCTCGCCGTGGCCGCGTACCTGAAGGAGCACGTGGTGCCGCTCCTGAACGGACGAGACGCGAGCCGCATCGAAGACACCTGGCAGTACCTCTACCGCGGCGCGTACTGGCGGCGCGGGCCGGTCACGATGGCCGCGATCGCCGCCGTCGACACCGCACTCTGGGACATCAAGGCGAAGTCGGCGGGCATGCCGCTGTACCAGCTGCTGGGCGGACGGAGCCGCGACGGCCTCTTGGTGTACGGGCACGCATCCGGTCTCGAACTGCCCGAGCTGTTCGACTCGATCCGCGAGCATCTCGAGGAGGGCTATCGGGCCATCCGCATCCAGACCGGCATCCCCGGCCTGCCCTCGGTGTACGGCGTCGCACACAGCCGCAACGCCGAGGCCGGCACGGAAGCCGGAACGGATGCCCGCTACGACTACGAGCCGGCGCGCCGCAGCGCGCTTCCTGTGGAGGAGACCTGGGACACCCGCGCCTACCTGCGCCACATTCCTGGAGTGTTCGAGGCGGTGCGCAACGAGTTCGGGCCCGAGCTGCCGCTGCTGCACGACGCCCACCACCGGCTCACGCCGATCCAGGCGGCGAAGCTCGGCAAGTCCCTGGAACCCTACGACCTGTTCTGGCTCGAAGATGTGACGCCGGCCGAGAACCAGGCCGTGCTGCGCAGGGTGCGCGAGCACACCACCACGCCGCTCGCGATCGGGGAGGTCTTCAACACCATCTGGGACTACCGGGAGCTGTTCGAGGAGCAGCTCATCGACTACGTGCGCAGCCCCGTCACCCACGCGGGCGGCATCACCGGCCTTCGCCGCATCTTCGACTACGCCGCCGTGTACCAGATCAAGTCGGGCGCGCACGGCCCCACCGACATCTCGCCGGTCGGGCTCGCGGCCGCGATCCACCTGGGCCTGGCGATCCCCAACTTCGGCATCCAGGAGTACATGCGGCACGCACCGGTCACGCACGAGGTGTTCCGCACGACCTACTCGTTCGAGAACGGCATGCTGAACCCGTCGGATGCGCCGGGTCTCGGCGTCGACTACGACGACGAGGTCGCTGCCGCGCATCCGTACTCCGGGGCGTACCTGCCGGTGAACCGACTGCTCGACGGAGCGATGCACGACTGGTAATCTCGCCGAAGTGCGAGGCTTCACGGCCCGCAGCAGTCGTGCACCGGCGGGTGCCGCGAATCGAGGAGGTGATGACGTGACGGAATTCTTCCGCGCCTCCGTCCGACCTCTTACTCGATTCGGGGCCGTTCGTCGCTGACGCCAACGCCTGCGACTGCCGCGGCCTCCTTGTCACTTGGAGACCGCAGTGTCCTTCTTCGGCGACGACTTCGTCGTCCCCACCTTCGCCGCCTTCGAGATCGGAGATGGCCAGCGCAGGTCCACTTGGCCTGCCACCATGCCCAGCGAACGCGGACCTGAGCCGCGCCCCGACTGGGTCGTCACGTCTGCCGATGCCGTCGACACCGAGCTCGGTATCGTCAAGTCGGGCAAGGAAGCCGACGTCTGGCTGCTCGAACGTGCGGTGCCGGATGTCGTGGCATCCGTCTCCGGCGCACGCTCGGTCATCCTCGCCGCCAAACGGTACCGAGGAGCGGAGACCAGCGACTTCCACCGTTCCGCCTCGTACACCGAGGGACGGCGCGTGCGGAACACGCGTGACATGCGGGCGATGAGCCGCAAGTCCGCGTACGGCCGCGAGGTCGCTGCGGGGCAGTGGGCGGCGGCGGAGTTCGCCGGGCTCTGCGCCGCCTGGACGGCCGGCGTGCCCGTCCCGTACCCGGTGCAGCTGAGCGGCACGGAGATCCTGATGGAGTTCATCGGGGATGCCGGGGCCGGGGTCGCGGCGCCGCGGCTGGCATCCGCAGCGCTCACCCCTGCCGAACTCGAGTCCTGCTTCGAGCAGGTCGTGGAGATCATGCACCGTTTCGCCCTCGCCGGCACCGCACACGGCGACCTCTCGCCGTACAACCTTCTCGTGCACGAAGGACGCGTCGTCGTGATCGACCTGCCGCAGCTCGTGGACGTGATCGGCAACCCGAACGGTCTCGACCTGCTCGAGCGCGACGTGCGGAACGTGTGCACCTGGTTCCTGCGCCGCGGGCTCGACAGCGATCCAGAGGAGATCTTCGCCGAGCTCTGCGCCGACGCATTCCAAGCTCCGGCGCGCTGGTAGACTCGTACACCGAACTTCGGCGAGGGATGCCGCGCACCCGTTAGCGCAGGCATCCGTGATCGACGCGGTGGATCAGGCTCACGTCTGTCCTCACGCTGACATGCAGCACGAGTTGACAACGAATCCCTTCAAACGATGTGGGCTGCTGAAGCCCACCGAAAGCGAGACATCACCATGGCTGACGACAGCAACAAGGTGGTCGCGGAAGCCCGCGACCGATTCGGCAAGGGCGCGGCGCGCAAGATCCGCGCGGCGGGCAAGATCCCCGCGGTGCTGTACGGCCACGGCAGCGACCCGCAGCACCTCACCCTGCCCGCGCACCAGCTCGGGCTGATCCTGCGCAAGGCGAACGCCGTGCTCGACCTCGACATCGCCGGCACGTCGCAGCTCGCCCTCGTGAAGGACGTGCAGAAGGACCCGGTGCACCAGATCATCGAGCACATCGACCTCATCATCGTGCGTCGTGGCGAGAAGGTTCAGGTCGAGGTTCCCGTGCACGTCGAGGGCGAGCCGTTCTCCGGCACGATCGTGGTGCAGGACCTCTCGACGATCTCGGTCGAGGCGGAGGCCACGCATATCCCGGAGCGTGTCGTGGTGGATGTCGAGGGTCTGGAAGACGGCACGCACATCACCGCAGCCGACATCGCCCTGCCGAGCGGCGTCGCCCTGGTGAGCGACCCGGAGGCCCTGGTCGTCGCGATCAGCACGCCGTCGGCTCCTGCCGCCGAAGAGACGGAAGAGGCCGAGGAGGCCGCAGAGGCCGAGGCAGCCGAGACCGAGGCGCCGGCGGAGTCCGCCGAGTAGTCCGGCCGGGACGGCACACGCATGGCGGAACAGCCCTGGCTCATCGTCGGCCTCGGCAACCCCGGCGCGCAGTACGAGCGCACCCGCCACAACATCGGACAGCTGGTGGTGGACGAGCTCGCACGCCGCGCATCCGCCGTGTTCAAATCGCACAAGACCAACGCGAGGGTCGCCGAGGGACGTATCGTCCCCGGCGGCCCTCGTCTGGTCCTGGCCAAGCCCAACACGTACATGAACGTGTCGGGCGGGCCCGTCGCGCAGCTCATGCGGTTCTACTCTCTGCAGCCGGAGAGGCTGATCGTGGTGCACGACGAGCTGGACATCCCCTTCGACACGATCAAGCTGAAGTCCGGCGGCGGCCACGGCGGGCA
>NZ_JBQCIE010000069.1:0-8807 GCF_051954055.1 Humibacter sp.
GTCTATTGGTCCGCCAATTAATATATAGTTGTTGCTGTGGTGCGGGCGGGGCTCTTGTGGCGGGGGTCCCGCCCCCCCCCCGCCCCTGCATGGACTTCGTGGCCGCCTCATCGGCGCGGGCGCTCGCCGCGGTAGCGTCGGACTACGTGCGGTTCCACCGAGAGGGGTCGTCATGATGACGGATGTTCCCGTGTCCACGCTCGTCGAGCTGGTCGGAGCGGATGTGGTCTCCCTCGATCCGGACGTGCTCGAGCGGTACCGCTGGGACAACGCGGAGGAGAGCGGCGCGCAGACCCCGCTGGCCGTTGCACGTCCCCGAGATGCGGCTCAGGTGCAGGAGATCGTGCGGTGGGCAAACCGCAATCGCGTGCCGGTCGTGCCGCGCGGAGCAGGCAGCGGCCTTTCCGGCGGTGCCGAGGGTCTCGGCGGCGCCATCACGATCAGCATGGAGCGGATGCGCGCCATCCAGATCGACCCCCGCGCCCACACGGCGACCGTCGAGCCCGGCCTGTTCAACGCGGAGGTGAAGGCCGCGGCCGCGGAGTACGGGCTCTGGTATCCGCCCGACCCGTCGTCGTTCGAGATCTGCTCGATCGGCGGCAACATCGCGACGAACGCCGGCGGACTCTGCTGCGTGAAGTACGGCGTGACCACCGACTACGTGCTGGGCCTTGACGTGGTGCTGGCCGACGGCACGCTCGTGAGACTGGGCGGGCCGCAGATCAAGGACACCGCGGGGCTGTCGCTGGTCAAGCTGTTCGTCGGCAGCGAGGGAACGCTGGGCATCGTGACCAGGGCCATCCTGCGCCTGGTGCCTGCCCGCGGCGAGCCGTCGACGCTCGTCGCCACCTTCGATTCGGTCGAGAACGCCACCGAGGCGGTCGTCGCCATCCGTCAGGTCATCCGCCCCGCCATGCTGGAGTTCATGGACCGCGCCTCGACGTGCGCGGTGTGCGACTACTCCGGCGAAGACCTGGACCGGGATGCCGCGGCGATGCTGATCATCCAGTCGGATGCTCCCGAGCCGGTGCGATCGCAGGAGATCGCGCGCATGGATGAGATCTGCCGCACGCACGCGCCGATCATGACCCGGGTCTGCTCGGGAGCCGAAGAAGGCGAGCGCTACGCTGCGGCGCGCCGGGCGGTGTTCCCGGCGCTCGGCGCGCGCGGCAAACTCATGTACGGCGACGTCGGCGTGCAGATCCCGCTCCTGCCGCGACTCGTGAACGGCATCACCGAGATCGGGGAGCGGCACGGGATGGATGTCTCGGTCTGCGCGCACGCCGGCGACGGCAACACGCATCCGAACGTCGTCTTCGATGCAGACGACCCGGACGCCGAGGAGCGCGCGACGACGGTGTTCCACGAGATCATGGACCTCGCCATCTCGCTCGGCGGCACCATCACAGGAGAGCACGGCGTCGGCCGGGCCAAGCGCGACTCGCTGCCCGATCAGCTCGGGCCGGACGTCATGCTGCTCACCCGGCGCATCAAGGACGCGCTCGACCCCGACGGGATCTTGAACCCCGGCGTGATGATCTAGGCTGCTTTGCTCGGTACCCCGGTGCCGGGAACGCGGAGCTGGCCGTACCGCTCCATGCGATGCCAGCGCAGATGCATGCCGGCAACGGCGGTGAAGACCGACTGGATGACGACCAGGTACATCAACTGCCGGTACACGACCTGCTGGAGCGGCAGTGTCCAGAGCGGGCGAAGCGACTCACGGTCCATCCGGAACGCGTAAGCGGCCATCGCCAGCTGAACGGCGAGGAAGCCGAGCCAGACAAGGGCGACCCGCACCGGATCGAGGAAGACCAGCCCATACAGCGCGAAGACATCCACGACCGGAGCGAACAGCGGAAGCAGCACCTGGAGCACCAGAAGGTAGGTGAGACCCCGCCGGCCCAGCTTTCCGGCGGCACCACGCTGCAGCAGGGCTCCGCGGTGCTTCCACATGGCCTGCAACGTGCCGTAGCACCAGCGGTAGCGCTGCTTCCACAGCGCGCCGATGCTGGCGGGCGCCTCGGTCCAGGCGAGTGCGTTGTCCTGATAGACCACGCGCCAGCCGTCCCGGCACAACGACATCGTGAGGTCAGTGTCTTCGGCAAGCGTGTCGTCGCTGACACCGGCCACCCTGGTGAGCGCTTCGCGACGGAAGGCCCCGATCGCGCCCGGCACTGTCGGCATGCACTCCGCGACGTCGAACAGCCGGCGGTCGAGGTTGAAGCCGACGACGTATTCGATGTGCTGCCAAGCGCCGAGCACTCCGCGCCGGTTCGCGACCTTCGTGTTGCCGGAGACCGCCCCGACCTCGGGCTTCGCCAGGGGCTGAATGAGCTTGGTGACCGTGTCCGGTTCGAAGACGGTGTCGCCGTCGACCATGACGACGACGTCGTTGCTGGATGCCGCGATGCCGGTGTTGAGTGCTGCGGGCTTTCCGCCGTTCGGCCGGCGGATGACCCTGACACCGGGAAGGGCGAGTGCCTCGACGATGTCGGCCGTGCCGTCTGTCGATCCGTCGTCGACGACGATGATCTCGACCGGATGCCGTGAGCCGGCGATCGAGCGCACCGCAGCCTCGATCCCGAGCGCTTCGTTGTACGCGGGCACGATGACCGTCACGGGCTCGGTCAACGGCGGCTCCGTGGTGACGCCGTGCTGGTGGCGTCCTGCACGGGCGCGGCGGTGATGCCGTGAGGCGACGGCCACGACGAGGACGGCCCGAGCGAAGGTCACGATCCCGGCGACGATCAGGGCGATGCTCAGGAAGCCGCCCAGGGAGTCCGCCGCCTGCAGAGCCCAGACGAGTGCGGCGTCGGCCGTCTGCTGAAGGGGAGGCACCGTGGCCATGGTGCGAAGACCGAGCGCGTCGCCCACCGTGGCGACTCGGAGGTTCTGGCCGGCCCACGTTGTGAGCGCGGAGTTCAAGGCGGCCACTGTCTGAGATCGATCGCCGCCGCCGTCGTGCATGAGCACGACGTGTCCTTTCGCGTCGGACGCCGTTATGGTGCGTGCGATCGCCGTGGTGCCGGGCCGCTCCCAGTCCTTGCTGTCGAGAGACGACAGCACCGTGATGTATCCGTCGCTCCCAGTCGACTGCATGACTTTCCAGCTGGCGTTGTCGACCGCCGCGTTGCTGGCGCTGTACGGCGGCCGCAGCAGCACGCTCGTTCGCCCCGTGATCCCGGCGACGACATCCTGGTCGCCCGTGATCTCCAGCCGGCGTCGCCAGGCGGGTGCGGTGTCCAGGTTCACGTGGGTGAGCGTGTGGATGCCGATCTCGTTGCCGTCGGCCAGGATCTGTCGGATCAGATCGGGATGCTGGAGCGCGGCCGAGCCGACCACGAAGAACGTCGCGTGGGCGTGGTGGGCACGAAGCGCCGCGAGGATCTTCGGCGTCCACGTGGGGTCGGGCCCGTCGTCGAACGTCAGCGCGATGGAGTTACGCGGCGGGCTCGCGGTGCGCACATGGCCGCCTCGCGTGTCGACCACCGGCCCGCCCTTCAGAACCGAGGCCGGAACCGCGGACGCATCCCCGGCGGGAACGGCGGCGTCGTTGCTGATGCCGGAGAGATGGTTCAGGTACCCCTGCGCGATGAGCCCGATGGCCAGAATCAGCATCGACAGACCGAGGACGATCCAGTGGATGCGCGGACGTCGAGCGTGAGCCGTCCGTCTCATGGATGCGGAGGCGGCGTCGGGTGTGTGGTCGGCCTAGGAGCGGATCCGCTCTGCCCGTGCGTAGGCGACGCGCTCGGCGTGGGCGATGGCGAGGACGATGCCTGCGGAGCAGGTGTGGACGGGGCGATCGGTGCGGTGACCGACACCGGTGCCGCCGCACCACCGGCATCCCCTGAGCCGGAACCGCCGACCGCCGGCGGCGAAGGCTGCGCCGAGACCTTCGGGACGGAGCCGCCTGCAGCCGGCGCATGCGTCGGTGCCGCTGCCTTCGGGGCATGACCGATCAGCCCGTCCGGGAATCCCGGCACCGAGAGACGAGGACCGATCCCTACCCCGACCACAAGCAGAGCCGCCGCAACGAGTGCGGCGCTCCCGAACGCCACCGCGACGACCCGAACGAAGCTGAGTCTGCGGCCCGTGAGGTCGACGAAGACAGGAGCAGCCCGCCCCTTTCGCTCGCGAAGACTTTCCCGTCGCATCGTGCCCGATAGCCTAAACCACCCCCACTCTGGGGGCCCTGGGCAGAGGATGCGGTCATCCGTGAGGCCGAGCGTTGACAGGACCAGCTGCGCCCACGCATCCTGAACCCCGGTGCCATGATGTAGGCGATGAGCGGCGCGAGGTATCTGTTTGCCGCGGTGCCGCTTCGACTGGCCAGTGCCGGGACGGCCGCCGCGCTTCCCGTGCTCGCGGTGCAGGAGGTGCACAGCGTCGCGATCGGTGGCGGGCTCGTCGCGGCCTCGCTCGCTCCGAGCGTGCTCGCCGCTCCGGTCGCCGGTGTTCTGCTGGACCGCAGCAGGCATCCCACCCGGCTGATGGTGCTCTCCGGATTCGTCACCGCCGTCGCGTTCACCCTCGCCGCCTTCCTCGGCGTGCTGCCGACGTCCGTCGTCGCCGTCGCTCTCATCGTGGCGGGCGCCGTCACTCCGTTCTTCATGGGCGGGATGTCGAGCTTCGTCACGGATGCCATCCCCGGCCGCGCCGAGCGTGCGTTCGGCACCGACGCGCTCGCCTACAACATCGGCAGCGTTGCCGGACCCGCGATCGCCGCCGCGGCGATCACCGTCGGCTCCGGCCGAGTCTCGATGCTCGCCCTCGCCGGGATCGCCGTCGTCGGCATGGTCGCGTGCGTTCTGCTACGACTCTCCCCGCATCCGGAGCACCCCGACCGGCCCGGCGTATTCCGCGAGATCGCTCGGGGCTCCCGCTTCATCGCCACGCATCGTCCGCTCGCCGTCGTGACGTGGTCGGGCACGCTCAATCAACTCGGTCAGGGGGCGTTGCCGATCGCCGCGGTCGGAATCGCCATTGCGACGACCCGGAACGAGAGCGACGCCGCGTGGATCGTCACCTCCTTCGCGATCGGTGCGCTCCTCGGCTCGCTCGCCGTCACCGTGCGGCCGGTCCGCCGCATGCCGGCGCCCAGGGTCATGGCCGTCGCAGCCGTCGTGACCGGACTGCTGACGATCGTGGCCGCGATCGTCCCCGGACTGCCCGGAGCGATCGTGCTCATCGGCGTCTCCGGAACCGCGACGGGACCGGGCGTGGCCGCGATGCTGCTGCTGCGAACGAAACACAGCCCGCGACCCCTGCGGTCACAGGTCTTCACCGTGGCCGCCGGGCTGCGCGCCACCGCCGCTGCCGTCGGCGCCGGTCTCGCGGGACTCGTGGCATCAGGTGCGTCGGGTCTGCTGCTGGCCCTCATCGGGGCCAGTTGGATCGCCTCCGCCGTGATCCTCGCCGCCTACCCGCGAGGGGCGACGACTCTGGACGGCGGCGCTCCCGCTACCGACGGGGTGAGCTAGCCGAAATAATACACCCGTGCTATTTTGACGCGCGTGGTGAACAAGATCGATGAGGCGCAGCGCCGCCGCGAGCTCGCCGAGGCGGTGTGGCGGATCATCCTGCGGGATGGCCTGCCGGCCGTATCGGTGCGCCACGTGGCCGACGAGGCGAGGCTCGCGACCGGGTCGGTGCGCCACTTCTTTCCGTCGCAGTCGGAGCTGCTGAACTTCGCGATGACGGCTCTGGCCGAGTCGGTTGCCGCCCGCGTACGCGAAGCAGCACAAATACCCGACGTGCGTGAGCGTGTGTTCGCGATGCTCCTCGAACTGCTTCCGGTGAGGGATCGCACGCACGACGAGTTCGCCGCCTACCTGGAGTTCCTGGAGCGTTCGCGCATCGACGCGTCGCTGTCTGCAGTCGCGCAGGAGAGCATCCGGGCGGTGCGGGAACTGATCGTGACGATCCTGACCGATCTGCGCGAGCTGGGGATGCTTCGTGGCGGCGTCGACATCGAGACGGAGTCGGTGCGACTTCACGCGTTCATCGACGGCCTGACTCTGCAGCTGGTCGTCGCACCGACACTGAACTCACGGGACGACGCTCGCCGCGCACTGGAACGGTGGCTTCACGATCTGGAGGAGCCGCGGGACGGGATGCGCGGATGATCGTCGCGGGAATCGCAGCGGCCGAAGCGGGCTTCTGGGTCGTACTCGGAGCCGCGCTCGCCGTGCGGTATCTGCTGCGCTGGCACGTTCTCAGCACCCTGCTGCTGTGGGCACTGCCGGCCATCGACTTGGCACTCCTCGCGTTCGTGGCGATCGACCTCGCGGGCGGGGCCGTGCCGGCGCAGTCCCATGCGCTCGCGGCGTCGTATCTCGGGTTCACCGTCGCGTTCGGGCATCCGCTCGTCCGCTGGGCCGATGCCCGGTTCGCGCACCGCTTCGCCGGAGGGCAGCGCCCGGTCCGGCCGGCCAAGGGCAGCGCGGCGTATGTGCGAGGGCTCTGGATCGAGTGGTTCCGGGTGGTGCTCGCCGCGGCGATCGCCTGCGGCATCCTCACGGTCTTGGCGCTCGTCGTGCGTCACGAGGAAGTACCGGCGTCGCTCGACGAAGCGGCGACCAATCCGCTCTGGGCGCAGATCGTCATCCTCGGCATCGTCGTGGTCGTGTGGTTCCTGGCGGGACCGGCGTTCGCCAGGCGTACGGTGCAGGCATCCTGAGCAGTTCTTGCGCCTCGGCCCTGTGGTCGGGAGTTCGCACGCGACCGGTTCCACGACGAGAATCGTCACCGTGCGCAGGTTCCGAATGGTGCTCACCATCGCCGCCTTGACGGTAGCCGGGGCCTCGCTGTGCGCGTGCAGCGGCGACGCCGAGATCAGTGCGACTCCCGACACCTACTTCGCAGCGTTGGACGGATCGTTGAGCGTCGCCGCGCCTGGAGTACTCGAGAACGACAGCGACGGCGGCCGTTCTCTGCAGGCAGTGCTAGTGACGCGGCCTGCGCATGGTGCGGTCAGGCTGAACACTGATGGAGCGTTCACTTACGTCGGAGAGAAGAACTACCACGGCACTGATTCGTTCACGTATCGAGCTGTGCGGAAGGCGGATGCCGATCGGCTGGCGACGTTTCGCGCGAGCATGTCGGCCCAATCGGCGAAGGCCACCGACACGACGGCCGTTTCGATCCGCGACAACGCAATCACTGCGCGCGTCGTGCAGACGATCAGCGCTCGAACGAAGGCGGGCGCTCGATACACGGCCATTTACGAGGTACGAAACTCCTACCCCGCCCGATTCCCTGCGGTTCCGGTGGAACTGTCCGCCACTCCGGCGCTCGGAATCACCGTCGATGGCACCCAGTGCGACCGTCTCGCCTCGGGCGACACCTGCCGAATCGCCGTGCACTTCGTTCCACCGTCCGCTGGAGCCTTCGAGGTGCGCGTGGAAGTACACGTCGGCTCCGTGTACCGGCTCAGACTTCCGGACCTACTGACCACAGCCGAGTAGCCGCAGTTCCTGTCGGTGGTGCATGCAACGCTCTGCTCGTGAAGTGCTGCTGCCCCGGATGCGACGACCAGGCTGACGCAGACGCTCCCGTACCGCTCTGCCCGACGCATCTCGCAGCGGCCGGTGACTTCTCCGGACAGCTGTTCGGCGTGGAGGATGCGCTGCCCTCCCCGTGTGTCGCGTGCGGATCCCGGGTAGGCGTCCGCTACTCGTCCGGCCTGGTCTGCGCCGTCTGCGAGTGGGTGTACGGAACGGTGCCGGATGATGAACTGCCACCGCCCCGGGTCGAGGTGGTCTACTACATCAGATTCGACGAGCGCATGAAGATCGGCACCACCGCAAATCTCGGCCAGCGCATGCGGCAGCTGTGGCACGACGAACTCGTGGCACTGGAGCTCGGCGGGCGGGCCAGGGAACGGCAACGACACGAGCAGTTCGCGCAGTGGCGGTTGGGGACCAGCGAATGGTTCAGCCTGTCGCCACCGCTTCTCGATCACGTGCGCGTGCTGAGCGCCGGCGTGGACGACCCGTGGGCGCTGCACGCCCGATGGATGAGCGAAGCGGTTGCCGCGCGGTGATCACGTAGCGTCTACCTATTTGTAGCGGCTTCGAACATTCGTAGGATGGGTCCGTGCAGGAGTCCGGTTCCGCGTCGAGCAGCGGAGTAAGCGAGCCGGGCATTCCGCGCCGGTTCGCGGCTCTGCGGAACCGCGACTCTCGTCCGTATCTCTTCACGTCCGGCCTGTCGATGATGGCCGACAACACCGAGCACGTCATCACGTACTGGGTTCTCTGGCAGACCTTCCACTCTCCTGCACTCGTCGGGTTTCAGGTGATCAGCCACTGGCTGCCGTTCCTCCTGTTGTCGGTATGGACGGGCACGCTCGCCGAGAAGTACGACTGCCGCAAGCTCATCCAGGCGGCGCAGGGGCTCTTCATGCTCGTCTCCGCGCTCTGGGGTGTGCTGTTCCTCACCGGGACGCTACAGGTGTGGGAGGCCTGCGTGCTGCTCGTGCTGCACGGGATGGCCGGCTCGATCTGGGGCCCAGCAGAGCAACTCATGCTGCACGACTTCGTGGACCGCCACGAGCTGCCGAGCGCGGTGCGTCTCAACGCCACGTTCCAGAGCCTCGGCATCCTCTTCGGGCCGGTCGTGGGCTCCGCCCTGCTCCTCTGGCTCGGTCCCACCGGCGGCATCTTCGTGAACGTCCTGCTCTATCTGCCGATGACCATCCTGATGTGGCGCACCCGGTTCACCGGTCACCTTCGGGACGCCGGACTGCTCGAAACCGCACAGCGAGTGCGGTTCAGAGACACGTTCAAGGTGCTTCGTCG
>NZ_JBQCIE010000070.1:0-4143 GCF_051954055.1 Humibacter sp.
GTGGAAGGCGCGGTTCATGATGATCGCCATCCACAGTCCGAACAGGGTCTCCAACACCACGGTGACCACCGTGAAGAAGAAGGTGATGCCGACCGCGTTCCAGAACTGGGCGCCGAGGCTGCCGGGCGGGCACGCGATCGCGCCCGTCGCCGACGAGCACTGCTGCAGCAGCCAGTGCGTGTAGTTCGTGAAGCCGGCGAACCCGCCCTGCACGAACATGCCGGTGGCGGAGTCGAGGCCGGCATCCTTCTGGAACGACATCACGACGGCGCTGACGATCGGGTACCCGATCACCACCGCCAGCAGGATCATGGTGGGCAGCAGGAGCCAGACCGCCCACCTGGCCTGCCCGCGCTTGTGCTGCCGCTGGGGGCGCGGCGCACGGACCGCGCCCCCAACGACCGTCTGGGTCGACACTGCTAGCTGCCCGAACCGGCCGTCTTGATGGCGGCGGACATGTCGCTCACGGCCTGGTCGACCGACTTGTCACCCTTCAACGCCGCGTAGGAGTTGTCTTGGATGGCCTTGGTCACGGCCGGATAGAACGGCGTCACGGGGCGCGGCACGGCGCTCTCGATCGACTTCTTCAGCGTGCTGAGGTACGGGAACTGCTGGTTGAGCTCGTTGCTGTCGTACAGCGAGGCGAGCACCGGTGCCAGCGAGCCCTGCGTCATGAAGAACTTCTGGGTCTCCTCGCTCTGCAGGAACTCGACGAAGTCGTGCGCCGTCTGCTTGTGCTTCGAGTACACGCTGATCGCAGCGTTGTGACCGCCCAGGCTGGATGCGCCCGGCTTGCCGTCCCCGTTGCCCGGCAGCGGCGCGACGGCGAACTTGTCCTTCACCACGCTGGATCCGTCGGTCTTGGCCAGGTTGTACACATACGGCCAGTTGCGCAGGAACAGCAGCTTGCCGGACTCGAACGCCTGGCGGCCCTGCTCCTCCTGGTACGTGATCGCCTCGGCCGGGATGTTGCCGTTCTTGAAGGCGTCGACCAGCTGCTGCAGGCCCTTCTTCGCCTCGGCGGAGTCGACGGTCGGCGTCTTGCCGTCCTTGCCGACGATCGTGCCGCCCGCGGTGTTGATCGCCTCTGCCGAGTTCACCGTGAGCCCCTCGTACTGGGCGAACTGGCCGGCGTAGCAGCCGATGCCGGCCTGCTTGGCGATGTCGCAGTCCTTCATCATGTCGTCCCACGAGGTCGGGGGAGTCTTCACGAGGTCGCTGCGGTAGTACAGAAGGCCGCCGTCACTGGTCTGCGGGGCGGCGTACAGCGTGTTGTTGTAGGTGCCGGTCGCCACGGTCGGCTTGAACAGCTTCGACGTGTCGATCGCCATCTTGCCGGTCAGTGGCTGCAGCCATCCCTTGGCGGCGAACTCGGCCGTCCACACGACGTCCACGTCGACGACGTCGTAGTTGGCGTTCTTGGCCTGGAAGTTCTGCACCAGGTCGTCGTGCTGCTGGTCGGCCTTGTCGGACTGCTCCTTGAAGGTGACCTTCTCGTCGGGGTGCGCCTTGTTCCACTTGTCGAGCAGCGGACGGATGACGTTGCTGTTGTCCTTGCCCTGCACGTAGGTGATCGGGCCCTTGCCATCGAGGTTCTCCTGCGCGGGGCCGGAACCGCTCCCGCCGCCTCCCCCCGAGCATCCGGCCAGGACCATGCCGAGTACGGCGACGCCGGCGACCCCCGCCAGACGCAGGGACGTTTTACGCGCTCTTGTCATGTCCACTCCTCTTCGAGCGTGTGCTGTGGTGTGCTGTGCGGCCGGTGCTCGTGGCACCGAGCCGTGTCATAGGCACCTTAGACCTGAGAGGACGTAAATGTAAGCGTTTGCGTCAAGCGCTTGCAGCCTGTGCTCGCACGAGCACGCGCTCCGCTTGCGCCGAGAGTGCGTTGTTTCCCGCGAGGATGGCTTCCTACTCGCCGACGATGCGCAGGCCCCGGGCGCCGAAGGCCCGGCGGTCGGAACGGATGGACGCGAGCAGCCGGTCGAGGTTCGCCTGCGTGTGGTGCGCGATCGCGGAGGCGGCGGCATCCGCGTCACGGTGCGCGATCGCATCCACGATGCTGGCGTGCTCCTCCCAGGCGGCGGCGCGCCCCTCCTCTGTGCGCATCTCGAGCCATCGTGCGCGTGCCATGCGTGTGACGGTGTCGGCCACCGCTTGGGCGATGAACGCGTTGCCGCTGAGCGCGGCCAGTCCCTCGTGAAAGTCCGATCCGCGCCGCATGCCGGCGTGCTCATCGTCGGGCTCGGTGCTCTGCGCCGTCACCGACTCGGCGAAGCGCGCTAGCTCCGCGTCGGATGCGCGTTCGCACGCGAGCCGAGCGCCTGCTGCCTCGACGGCCTCCCGATACTCGGAGAGCGCGGTGACCTCGTCGAGATCGATGGGTGTCGCCAGCCACGCGCGGCCATCGCGAGCCACGAGCCCCTCGTTCTGCAGCCGCATCAGCGCGGCGCGCACGGGGGTGCGGGATGCCCCGAACTCCGCCTCGAGGCCCCGCTCGCTCAGTCGCGCTCCCGGCACGATGTCGAGCGACAGGATGGCCTGCCGAACCTGGTCGTAGACCTGATCGGTCTGTGAGGCCCCTTGCATCCCTCCAGTATGGGCAACGCGAGGAGTCCTGGGCACTGCTTGCGGTCGCATTGGTATACCACTATGGTATCCCGTAACGAGCACGAGTCACGGTCGAACGAGCCCGCGGCCGCGCTCTTCGGAGACCGGCACGGTGTCCGAAGGCGTGGCCGGACGGTAAGGAGAAGGCCTCATGGCGCCGAGACGACCAGCACACCCCGCCTCGATGCCCCGAACGGGATCGCTTCGGCCGTGGCTCATGCTCGCAACGGCGGTGCTGGCTCAGGCGGCAGGCACCGTGTTCCAGTCGGCGCCGGCGTTCCTCATCCCCCTGCTGCACACGCAGCGCGGCGTTCCGCTCGCGCAGGCCGGGCTGCTGGCCTCCGCGCCGACGCTGGGCCTGGTCATCACGCTCGTCGCGTGGGGCGCTCTCACCGACCGGGTCGGGGAGCGCTGGGTGATCGCAGGCGGCATGGCGCTGACCGCGCTCGCGGCGATCGGTGCGATGACGGCGTCGGGGTACCTGGGGCTGGGCGGATTCCTGCTGCTCGGCGGCGCGGCATCCGCGAGCACGAATGCGGCGAGCGGCCGCGTCGTGGTCGGCTGGTTCCGGAAGGAGCAGCGCGGGTTGGCGATGGGCATCAGGCAGATGTGCCAGCCCTTGGGTGTCGCGGTCGCAGCGATCGCGGTGCCGCCGCTGGCGGCATCCGGCGGTGTCTCGGCGGCCATGGTGCTGCCGCTCGTGCTGACCGCCTCGCTCGCCGTGCTCAGTGCGGTCGTGATCGTCGATCCGCCGCGTCCGAAGCGATCGGGAGCGGATGCCGGTGGCCGGCCCGCGAACCCGTACCGCAGGTCGGCGACGCTGGTGCGCATCCACCTCGCGTCGGCGCTGCTCGTGGTTCCGCAGTTCACGGTGTCGATCTTCGGGCTCGTGTGGCTGACCGCTGACCGGGGGATGACCGCGACGGCGGCCGGCATCGTGGTGGGCGTCTCGCAGTTCGTCGGCGCGCTAGGACGTGTCGCGATCGGCGTGCTGTCCGACAGGGTGGGCAGCAGGCTGCGGCCGCTGCGCTGGGTGGCCTGGACGGCAGCTGCCGTCATGGTCGTGCTGGCGGCGAGCGAGCTTGCACCCGCGTGGGCCGGAGCCGCCGCGCTCATCGTGGCCGCGACGATCACGGTCGCCGACAACGGCCTGGCCTACACGGCGGTGGCCGAGCTTGCCGGGCCGTTCTGGTCGGGGCGGGCGCTCGGCACGCAGAACACCGGCCAGTTCCTGGCCGCCTCGATCGTGGGGCCGGCCGTCGGCGGCCTGATCACGCTGGTCGGGTATCCGTTCGCGTTCGCGATGGTAGCGCTGGCGCCGGTCGCCGCCGTACCGCTTGTTCCGCGGGAAGGGGAAGAGCCCCACCATTCAGGTCGCAGTTTTCGTCGCCAAAAGCGTGAGTATGCGACAGAAACTGCGACCTGAGCGGAGGGCTCCGGCACACTAACGGGTCAGAGCGGCGCCACCCAGACCGCGCGGGCAGCGACGTCGCCCACCGTGATCGGCTCGCCGTCATCGACCGAGACCACCAC
>NZ_JBQCIE010000071.1:0-22506 GCF_051954055.1 Humibacter sp.
CTCATCAACACGGCGGTCGCCAGTGAGCGGATGGTCGCCGGGCTCATCGAGGAACTGCGGGTGCCGGCGAACCCGCTCGACATCCTGGCCCAGCAGACGATCGCGGCGACCGCACTCGACCCGCTCGACGTGGACGGATGGTTCGACACCGTTCGCCGCAGTGCTCCGTTCGCGACTCTGCCGCGCAGCGCCTTCGACGCCACGCTCGACCTCGTCGCGGGACGATACCCGAGCGACGAGTTCGCCGAGCTGCGTCCGCGAGTCGTGTGGGACAGGGACCGCGGCATCCTCAGCTCCCGTCCCGGCGCGCAGCGACTGGCCGTCACGAGCGGCGGCACGATCCCCGATCGCGGCCTGTTCGGCGTCTACATGGTCGGAACCGACGACGAGACGAACCCGGCCAAAGGCGGACGGCGGGTCGGCGAACTCGATGAGGAGATGGTGTACGAGTCGCGCGTCGGCGACGTGTTCGCGCTCGGTGCGACGAGCTGGCGCATCCAGGAGATCACGCACGACCGCGTGCTCGTGAGCCCCGCCTTCGGTGAGCCGGGCCGGCTGCCGTTCTGGAAGGGCGACGGCATCGGACGCCCGGCCGAGCTCGGCGAGGCCGTCGGCGCGTTCGTGCGGGAGGTGTCGTCGTCGTCCGAGACTGATGCCCGCGCCCGCGCCACGGATGCCGGTCTCGACGCGCTCGCCACCGCCAATCTCCTCGCCTATCTCGACGAGCAGAAGAAGGCGACCGGGCACCTGCCGACGGACCGCACGCTCGTCGCGGAGCGTTTCAGGGACGAGCTCGGGGACTGGCGCATCGTGTTGCATTCCCCATACGGCATGCAAGTGCACGCGCCCTGGGCGCTGGCCGTGGCAGCCCGCGTGCGGGAGAGGCTCGGCGTGGAGGGATCGTGCATCGCCAGTGACGACGGCATCGTGGTGCGCATCCCGGACGCGGAGTCCGAGCCACCCGGCGCCGACCTCTTCGTCTTCGAGGCGGACGAACTGGAACAGCTCGTCACCGACGAGGTCGGCGGTTCCGCCCTGTTCGCCTCACGATTCCGGGAGTGCGCGGCACGCGCCCTGCTGCTGCCCAAGTACAACCCGGGCAAGCGGTCGCCGCTGTGGCAGCAGCGACAGAAGGCGGCGCAGCTTCTGGATGTCGCGCGCAAGCATCCGCAGTTTCCGATCATCCTCGAGACCATGCGCGAGTGCCTGCAAGACGTCTACGACCTGCCGTCTCTGCGGCGGATCGCGACGCGCGTCGCCGCGCGAGACATCCGCATCATCGAGGTCGGGACCGAGGAGGCGTCACCGTTCGCGCGCTCCCTCATGTTCGGCTACGTCGCCGCGTTCATGTACGAGGGCGACTCCCCGTTGGCCGAACGCCGGGCGGCGGCGCTGTCGGTGGATGCCTCGCTGCTCTCGGAGCTGCTGGGCCGCGCGGAGCTGCGGGAGCTGCTCGATCCGGCCGTGATCGAACGGGTCGAACGCGAGGTGCAGCGGCTGACGCCGGAGCGGCGGATGTTCGGCCTCGAGGGCGCCGCGGACCTGCTGCGCCTCCTCGGCCCCCTCACCGTCGACGAGGTGGCACAGCGCTGGCGCGCTGAGCGCGACGCCGCCCAACCCCGTGGGTTGAGTAGCGACGCCGAAGGCGCTGCGTATCGAAACCCAGCCGCCGAACCCGCCGACCAGCCTGGTTTCGATACGGCGGCTTTGCTGCCTACGGGTCCTGAGCCTGTCGAAGGGCGACCGGCGGAAGATGCCGCACGCGCCGCCCTCGACGAGCTCGTGGCCGCGAAGCGCGCGCTCCGGGTCACCGTCGCCGGCGCGGAGCGCTACGCCGCGATCGAGGACGCGGCCCGACTGCGCGACGCGCTCGGTGTTCCCCTCCCGATCGGCGTGCCCACCGCGTTCATCGAGCCGGTGGCGGACCCGCTCGGCGACCTTCTCGGCCGCTTCGCGCGCACGCACGGCCCGTTCATGGTGGGCGATGCGGCATCCCGCTTCGGGCTCGGCGCGGCCGTCGCGCACGACACGCTCCGCCGACTCGCCCAGGACCGCCGCATCACCAAGGGCGAATTCCGACCGAACTCGAGCGGTACCGAATGGTGCGACGCTGAGGTGCTGCGGCGCATCCGCCGGCTGTCGCTCGCCGCGTTGCGGCACGAGGTGGAGCCGGTCGATCCGAAGACGTTCGCACGGTTCCTCCCCGATTGGCAGCACGTCGGCGGCGGACTTCGGGGAGTGGATGCCGTCGCATCCGTCATCGAGCAGCTCGCCGGCACTCGTATTCCCGCCTCGGCATGGGAGAGCCTCGTGCTGCCCTCCCGCGTGACGGACTACCAGCCGGCCATGCTCGACGAGCTGACCGCGAGCGGTGAGGTGCTGTGGAGCGGCAGCGGCTCGCTGCCCGGCAATGACGGGTGGGTGAGCCTGCACCTGGCCGACAGCGCGCCGCTCACGATGACGCCGCCGCCCGAGCACGCCACCGACGAACTGCAACGCGAGGTGCTCGCGGCGCTCGGCGCGGGTGGCGCGTTCTTCTTCCGTCAGCTGTCGGATGCTGTGGGCTCGCGCGACGACGCGGCACTCACGACCGCGCTCTGGGACCTCGTGTGGGCCGGCCTCATCACGAATGACACGTTCGCGCCGCTGCGCGCCCTGACCGGGGGTCGCGGCGCGCACAAGCCGCAACGAGCGACGCCGCGGGCACGGATGCGGATGCCTCGCGCCTACGGAAGGCCGACCATGGCGGAGGGGCTGCGAGCGGCATCCGCCCGCTCCGGCCCGCCCACAACGGCCGGACGCTGGTCGATCCTGCCGCTGGCAGAGACGGATGCCACGCTGCACGCCAAGGCCGTCGCCGAGACGCTGCTCGACCGCTACGGGGTCGTCACGCGGGGAAGCGTCATGGCCGAGAACCAGACGGGCGGCTTCGCGCTCGCCTACCGAGTGCTCAGCGGCTTCGAGGAGTCCGGCCGCGCCCGCCGCGGGTACTTCGTCGAGACGCTCGGAGCCGCGCAGTTCTCCACGAGTGCCACCGTGGACCGGCTGCGCACGTTCACGCTCGACTCCACGCTCGAACCCCCGCGCAACGCGGTCGCGCTTGCGGCGACCGACCCGGCGAATCCGTACGGGGCTGCGCTGCCGTGGCCACAGGCATCCACGAGCACCACCGGCCACCGGCCAGGGCGCAAGGCTGGCGGCATCGTCGTGCTCGTCGACGGCGCCCTCGTGCTCTACGTCGAACGCGGCGGCAAGACCACACTGCTGTTCGACCACGACGAGCAGGTGATCCTGCCGGCCACGCGCGCGCTGGCGGACGCCATCCATCGCGGCCGCATCTCGACGCTCACCATCGAGACCGTCGGCGGCGACTTCGTGCTCGGCACCCCATTCGGCGAAGCGCTCATCGCGGCCGGCTTCGCACCGACCCCGCGCGGGCTGAGGCTGCGGTCGTGACCGGAGTCGCTTCCTCGGTTTCCGGCCCATCGGTTGCCGGTGCCGCTCGCGCCCCCACTTCCCAGACGCGCCAACATGACATCCGCTCCAAAACAGGCCAATCCGTCATGTCGGTGAGAGAGCGCGGTCTGTCCTGTCGGCGCAAGGGGCCCTGGCACTATCACGACCGGGTCGGAGGGGCGGCGGATGCCTGAGGGCGACAGCGTCTACCGCCAGGCGCGCATGCTGAACCGGGCCCTGGCCGGCTCGGTGCTCACCCGCTGCGACCTGCGCGTACCCGCGTTCGCGACGGTCGACCTGACCGGGCAGCTCGTGCACGACGTGGTCAGCCGCGGCAAGCACCTGCTCATGCGGGTCGGACCGCAGACCATCCACAGCCACCTCAAGATGGAGGGCGAGTGGCGGGTCTACGCGCCGGGCGAGCCGTGGCGCCGACCCGCATTCCAGGCGCGAGCCGTGCTCGCGACGTCGACCGCCCAGGCCGTCGGCTTCGAGCTTGGCCTGCTCGAGGTGCTGCCGACCGCGCGCGAAGCCGATGCCGTCGGCTACCTCGGCCCCGACCTGCTCGGTCCCGACTGGGACGAACGAGAGGCGGTGCGGAGGTTGTCGGAGCATCCGGATGTCCCCATCGCCGTCGCCCTGCTCGACCAGCGCAACCTCGCCGGTCTCGGCAACGAGTACGTGAACGAGCTCTGCTTCGTGCGCGGGATGCTCCCCACCCGCCCGGTGCGCGAGGTGGATCTGCCGAAGACGGTCGCCCTCGCCCACCGGATGATCGTGGCCAACAAGGACCGGGCGATCCGGTCCACCACGGGTGAGACTCGCCGCGGCCGCACGTCGTACGTGCACCGTCGCGACGGGATGCCCTGCCGCCGCTGCGGAACCCCGATCGAGCGCATGCGACTGGGCCGCAACGACCTCGAGCTGCGCGAAACCTGGTACTGCCCGGTCTGCCAGACATAGATCGTCGGTTGAGCTCGTCGAAACCGTCAACGAGCTCAACCAACGGGGCGGGTGCCAGTGGCGCTTACGTCAGGCCGCGGGGCCCGACGTAAGCGTCACGCTCGCGGAGTGCGAGGCACCGGCGCTGTCCACCCAGGTGATGGTCACCGAGTCGCCGGGCTTGTACTGCGCGAGCGCCGAGGTGAGGTCGCTCGACGAAGCGATCGCCGTGCCGTCGACGGCCGTGATGGTGTCGCCCGCCGTGAGACCCGCGGATGCCGCCGGCGTCCCGTCGATCACGCCGCCCACGACCGCGCCCTGCGTCGCACTCTGGCCGTTGTTGTAGCCGAGGCTCGCGCCGCCGAGACCGGAGTATCCGGAGGATGAGGCATCCGATGCCACCTCGACCCCGAGGAATGCGGGCAGCCCGATGGTCACGGTCGAGCTCGCCTGCCCGGACTCGATCCGGTGCGCGATGCCGAGCGCGGTCTCGATCGGAATCGCGTAGCCATCCGACACGTTCTGGCTCGCCGATGCCGCGGTATCGATCCCGACGACCTCGCCCTGCGAGTCGTAGAGCGGCCCGCCGGAGTCGCCTGCCTGGATGTCCGCGTTGGTCTCGATCAGTCCGGTCAGCGACTCGGAAGCGACGACGCCCTCCGACTGGGTCGTGATCGACTTGCCGGTGCCGGTGACCGATCCGTCCGCCGCCACCAGGGTGCCCGTGCCGCCGGCGTTGCCGACCACCGTCACGTTGTCGCCGACCGAGACTCCGTCGTTGTCGAGGGTGGCGGTGGCGAGTCCGGATGCTCCGCTCAGCTGCAGCACGGCGACGTCGTCGGTCGCGTCGGTGCCCACCACGCTCGCCTTGTAGCTGGTGCCGGTGGCAGGCACGGTGACGGTGATGCTCGTGGAGCCCTCGACGACGTGGTTGTTCGTGAGGATCTCGCCGGAGCTCGTCAGCACGATGCCGGTGCCTGCGGCTTGGGCTCCCTCGTAGGCGAGGTTCGTGTCGATCACGACAACACCCTTCTCCTCGCTCGCGGTCGCCGCCTGGGCGCTGCTGCTCGACGACGAACCGCTCGAGCCCTGGCCGCTCGAGCCCTGGCCGCCGCCGTACGACCAGCCGTAGCCGGCGCGTTCGCTGTTGTGAGCGATCGCCGTCTTGGAGAATGCCGCGGCGACGCTGTCCACGGTCGCCACGCTGGCCGTCACACCGGCCAGCCCGAAGGCGACGGATGCCGCAACCGCGGCCGTGATCCAGCCCGCCGTGCGTCGCTTGCTCGTGTCGTTGCGCATGATCTTCGTTCCGTTCAGGTCGATTCGATGCATCCAGTGCACCGCGCCGAGTCGGAAAAGCTCTTTGCCTGCTCCATGTACTTCCTATGAATGGTGTGCCTTTCCTGAGCGGTTCCTATGTGGCACAGTTCGGCAATTGCGCGAGCCGTGAACAAATTGGGCAGACTGGTGTCTGTCGTTGTCGGTTCCCGTGACCCGGCAGCGGCAACCGGCCCGAACATCCCGAGCGAAGGAGCTTGCCCATGACGCTGCGCAGCCAGGACTGGTACGGCGGCGAGGGTCGCGATCCGTACATCCACCGCGCCTGGATGCGTCGTGGCATCCCCGCGGATGCCTTCAACGGCAAGCGCCCGCAGATCGCGATCGCGAACACCGCAGGGGACCTCGTTCCGTGCAACCTGCATCTGAACGAGGTGGCGCAGTACGTGAAGAACGGGGTCTACGAGGCGGGTGGCATCCCGGTCGAGATCCCGGTCATGGGGCTCGGTGAGACGCTCGTGAAGCCGACCGCGATGCTGTGGCGCAACCTCGCCGCGATGCAGGTCGAGGAGATGCTTCGTGCGAACCCGGTGGATGCCGTCGTGCTGCTCGGTGGATGCGACAAGACGATCCCCGCGCTGCTGATGGGTGCGGCATCCGTCGACATCCCGGCGGTGGTCGTACCCGGCGGGCCGATGCTGAACGGGCACTTCCGCGGGGCTCTGATGGGTTGCGGCACGGGCGTGTGGCAGCTCAGTGAGGAGGTGCGCGCCGGCACGCTGAGCGAGGCGGAATTCGAGCGATCGGAGACCTCGATGATTCGCTCGAAGGGCCACTGCAACACGATGGGGACAGCGTCCACGATGGGCATCATGGCCGAGGCGCTCGGCATGACCATTCCCGGCCTCGCCGGAACTCCCGCCGCCGACTCACGCCTGCTCGAGGCATCCCACGCCACCGGACGCCTCGCCGTCGAGCTCGTCGCCGAGAACCGCACCGTGTCGAAGGTGATCACGAAGGAGTCGTTCCACAACGCGATCGTCGCGCTGGCCGCGATCGGCGGCTCGACGAATGCCGTCGTGCATCTGCTGGCCATCGCCGGCCGCCTCGGCATCGACCTCACGCTCGACGACTTCGACCGCGTCGGCGCGAACGTGCCGCTGCTGGTGAACCTGCAGCCCGCCGGCGAGTACCTCATGGAAGACCTGTTCCGCGCGGGTGGTGTGCTGGCCGTGTTCGACCAGGTGAAGGACCTCTTCGACCCGGCGGCGCAGACCGTGATGGGCGCCCCGCTGGTCGACTTCCTCGGCGCGCACCCGGTGTGGGACCGGGACGTGATCTCGCTGCGGGAGGATCCGCTGCAGGACGACGCCGGCATCGCGGTGCTGCGCGGCAACCTCGCAACCCGCGGAGCCATCATCAAGCCGGCCGCGGCGACACCGGAGCTGCTCGTGCACCGCGGCCGGGCCGTCGTCTTCGACTCGATCGAGGACTTCCACGCGCGCATCGACGACCCCGACCTGGATGTCGACGCCGACTCGGTGCTCGTGCTGCGCGGCTGCGGACCGAAGGGCTACCCCGGAATGCCGGAGGTCGCGAACCTGCCGCTGCCGCCGAAGCTGCTCAAGCAGGGCGTGCGCGACATGGTGCGCGTCTGCGACGGCCGCATGTCGGGCACCGCGTACGGAACGGTCGTGCTGCACGTCTCGCCGGAGGCTGCGGCCGGCGGCACGCTGGCGCTCGTGCGCGACGGCGACATCATCTCGCTGGATGTCCCGAACCGGCTCATCGAGGTCGAACTCAGCGACGAGGAGCTCGCCCTGCGCAAACCCCCGTTCCGCGAGACCGGCTCGTTCGCGAACGCCGCCCGTGGCTGGCAGAAGCTGTACATCGACCACGTGCAGGGCGCTGACACCGGCGCCGACCTGGACTTCCTCGTCGGCGCCAGCGGCGCGAAGGTCACGAGGGAATCCCATTGACCGCTCGCTCGTGTTCATAACTCCTGCAAATCGGCTCACTGGGAATGTGCGTGGCCGGTGCTGACGCGGCAGGCGACCTCGGTGGCCGCGATCGTGCAGGAGTTATGCGCGACAGAGCCACGAGAACATGACGAGAGACGAGAGTGAGCAACGATGAATGACACGACGAAGCGGGCGGCGCTTGCACTGGCGCGGGTGCGCTCGGGTGGCGAGGTGCTGTGGACGGTGCGCTCGAGCGACGCGTACGCACCACTCGGCATGACGCTTTCCGAGCTGCTTCGGCTTTCGCGGGAGGATGCCCGGGCCGCAGTCGAGCGGGCATCCGCGGGCACAGGCATCCGGGTCGACGCGGTTCTCGCGCCGGTCGATCCGGCGCAGGAGGTATGGGCCGCGGGCGTCACGTACCTGCGCAGCCGCGACGGCCGCATCGAGGAGGCCACCGACGGCGACCCGTACGACCGCGTCTACGTCGCAGAGCGACCGGAGCTGTTCTTCAAGGCGACCGGAATCCGGGTCGTCGCCGACGGCGATCCCGTTGGTGTGCGCGCCGACTCCACCTGGGACGTGCCGGAACCCGAGCTCGGGCTCGTGCTCGACTCCCGCGGCGAGATCTTCGGATACGTGCCAGGCAACGACGCATCCAGCCGCTCGATCGAGGGTGAGAACCTGCTCTACCTCCCGCAGGCGAAGGTGTACACCGCCTCCTGCGCGCTCGGCCCCGAGATCGTGCCGGCCTGGCTCGTCGAGGCGCCGTTCGACATCGCGATGACCATCAGCCGCGGCGGCGAACCGGTCTTCGAGGGCACCACTTCGACGGATGCAATGGCTCGCACCCTGCCCGACCTCGCGGACTGGCTCTTCCGAGGCCTCGACTTCCCTGACGGCGCTATCGTGCTCACCGGGACCGGCATTGTGCCGGGCGCGGACTTCACGCTCATGCCGGGCGACGAGGTCGCCATCCGCATCGCCGGCGTCGGCACCCTCACCAACCCGGTCATCCGCGTCGGCCACTGAGCCCGGGCACGGAGCACCGACTCGGTGCGCCGAACCCCGGATGCGCCGAGGCCCCGAATGCGCCGACCCCCGGATTGGTGGACGCGTCATGCCGCCGAAGCCCCGCCCATGCGACCACAAGCGTCCACGATCCGCAGCGTGCCGCGGAACGGCGGCGCCGGCCCTGAGACCCACAGCCGGTTGCGGGGCCACGGACCTAGGCTGAGCGACATGCCGAGCGCTACCACCGCGCCGAGCGCGGCCACTACGCCGCGCGCAGCTGCGCCGCGGGGCCGTGCGCTGTACGCGACCGCCGCCGCGTGCGGTGTCGTCGCCGCGATCGCCGCCTGGGCTGTCGCCGAGGTGCTCGCCGTGTTCGTGGGCGCGGCATCCAGTCCGCTATTCGCGGTCGGATCGTGGGTGATCGACCTCACGCCCGGCTGGTTCAAAGACCTCGTCGTCGGACTCTTCGGCACGGGCGACAAGGTGTTCTTGTTCGTCTGCCTCGGCGTTCTCGTGGTGGCGCTCGCGTGCGCTGCGGGCATCCTCGAGCTGGTCAGGCGTCCGTTCGGGGCACTCCTCCTCGGACTGGTCGGGCTCGTCGCGCTGATCGCCGTCATGACCCGAGCGGATGCCACGTACTGGTGGCTCCTCCCCACGGTCGCCGGCACCCTGGTCGGCGTCTACGTACTCGTGCGGGCGATCGACCGGCTCCGCGAGTGGACCACCGCGTCTCAGCACTCTCGAGTGCCGACCAGCAGCCCCGAGCGAACGCGTCGCTCGTTCCTTGCGTTCGGGATCGGCGTTGGGGCCGTCGCGCTCATCGCCGGAGTGGTCGCGCGCACGATCAACGCGGGCAGCCTGGCCATCGCCTCCGCCCGCGCCCTCGTTCACCTGCCGAGGCCGGTCATGCCTGCGCCTCCGGTGCCCGCCGGCGCCGACCTGCATCTGAACGGCCTCACGCCCTACGTCACGCCGAACACCGACTTCTACCGCATCGACACCGCGCTGCAGATCCCCGCCATCGATCCGGACACCTGGAAGCTGACGATCGACGGCATGATCGGCAACCCCGTCACGCTCTCGTTCGCGCAGCTGCTTTCACTCCCGCTCGAGGAGCACGCGATCACGCTGGCGTGCGTCTCCAATGACGTCGGCGGAGACCTCGTGGGCAATGCGGTGTGGCTCGGGTATCCGGTACGCAAGCTGCTGGCGCAGGCGAAGCCACGGGCATCCGCCGACATGGTGCTCTCGCAGAGCGTCGACGGGTTCACCGCGGGCACGCCGCTCGGCGTGCTCACGGACACCGGAACGGATGCCCTCATCGCGGTCGGAATGAACGGCTCGCCGCTGCCCCTCGAGCACGGATTTCCGGTTCGGATGGTCGTGCCTGGGCTGTACGGATACGTGTCGGCGACGAAGTGGCTGAGCAAACTCACGGTCACGCGCTTCGATCAGGCGCAGGGCTACTGGACCGACAAGGGCTGGTCGGCGAAGGGGCCGATCAAGACGGCGTCGCGCATCGACCGTCCACGGCAGGGCGGGACGATCGCGCCCGGACGGTACGCCGTCGCGGGCGTCGCGTGGGACCAGCGCACGGGCATCCATTCCGTGGAGGTTCGCGTCGACAACGAGCCGTGGCAGCAGGCACGGCTCGCCGAGACCGTATCGGCGGACACCTGGCGGCAGTGGGTGTGGGAGTGGGATGCCACCAGCGGCCGGCATCAGCTGCAGGTGCGGGCGACGAACGCGGATGGCTACACGCAGACATCCACCGTGGCACCGCCCGCGCCGAACGGCGCCACCGGCTGGCACACCGTCTCGGTGACGGTGCGGTAGGACGGGTGGCGCCCCTCACGACGCAGCTCTCGGTCAACCGTTCGGTTCAGGTCGCACTTTCTGTCGGAATTGCGGACGAATGCCGACAGAAACTGCGACCTGAAGGGAAGAGCGGACGCTTCGTCCACCGGTGCGAAGCACACCAGGGACGAAGTGCGAGAATAGGCCAGGAAACGTTTTCTCGCGCGGCGACGGAGCAGCGACATGGCATCCAATCGATGCGGATCACAAGGAGACACGATGAGCGAAACGACGACCGAGGCCCCTGCGAACACCGAGCTCGACGCGGTGATGGCGGCCGCGGCGGAGGCGGCGCCCGTTCTCGCGGCGTCGACGCCTCCGCAGCGCGCTGCATGGCTGCGAGCGATCGCCGATGCGCTGGACGCCGACGCCGATGCGCTGGTCCCGCTGGCGATGCGAGAGAGTCACCTGCTCGAGCAGCGGCTGAAGGGCGAGCTGGTGCGCACCACGTTCCAGTTGCGGCTGTTCGCCGAGACGGTCGAGCGCGGTGCGTACCTGCGGGCGACGATCGACCACGCCGACCCGAGCTGGGGCATGGGACCCCGACCGGATCTGCGGCGAGTGCTGCGCCCGTTGGGTCCCGCGGCCGTTTTTTCGGCGAGCAACTTCCCGTTCGCGTTCTCGGTCGCCGGAGGTGACACGGCAGCGGCCATCGCGGCCGGATGCCCCGTCATCGTGAAGGCGCACTCCGCGCACATCGAGTTGTCGCACGCCGTTGCCGACCACGTGCGTGCCGCACTGGAGGCATCCGGCGCACCCGAGGGAGCGTTCGTCCTGGTGGAAGGCCGCCAGGTGGGCCGCGACCTCGTGCTGCACCCGGAGCTGACCGTGGCCACGTTCACCGGGTCTCTCACCGGCGGCCGCGCCCTGTTCGATCTCGCCGCGTCGCGTCCGACGCCGATCCCGTTCTACGGGGAACTCGGCAGCGTGAACCCGGTGTTCGTCACGGCGGCCGCAGCGTCAACCCGCGGGCAGGAGATCGCGACCGGCTTCGCCGCGTCGATGACACTCGGGGTCGGCCAGTTCTGCACCAAGCCGGGCGTGCTGCTGGTGCCTCGGGATGCCGGACTTGAGCCTCTCCTCGTCGAGGCGGTACGGGCATCCACCGGCGGCGACATGTTGGATGCGAAGATCCGTGACGGATTCTTCGACAGCCTCGATCCGCTCGCCGACCGCGACGACGTCGTGCTGCTCGCCGGCGACCCGGCGCGCGCGGAGGTACCCACCCCGTCGCTGTACGGCACGGATGCCGCCACCCTGCTCGCCTATCCCGACGAGCTGCTCGAGGAGCACTTCGGCCCCGCGGCGCTGCTCGTGCGCTACGACACCCCGGAGCAGGCGCTGCAGGTGGCGCACACGCTGGAGGGACAGCTGACCGCCACGGTGCAGGGAACGGATGACGACCCCGACACCGCCGCACTCGTCGCTGTGCTCGCCGACAAGGCCGGCCGCGTGCTCTACAACGGCTGGCCAACCGGCGTCTCCGTCACGTACGCACAGCAGCACGGCGGACCCTACCCCGCGACCACCGCACCGCACTTCACGTCGGTGGGCACGGCATCCATCGACCGGTTCCTCCGGCCCGTCGCCTATCAGGACGTGCCAGATGCCGCGCTGCCTCCCGCGCTGCAGGATGCCAACCCGTGGCACCTGCCCCGCACCGTCGACGGCGAATACGTGCCCGCGCAGTAGCAAGGCTCCGCCGGCGAACGCAGCACGCGGCAAGGTCACTGATCCGCGACGATGACCTCCACGCCGCCCGCTTCGAACTCCGCAGCCAGGTCCGCGGGCGGCTGCGCGTTCGTGATGAAGTAGTCCGCCGCTCCTATGGCCGCTACCTGAGCGAACAGGTCTCGCCCGAACTTGGAGGAGTCGGCGAGTATCGCGACCTGGGATGACCGCGCGATCATCGCGGCCATCATGTCCGCGTCGCCGAGATTGCTGGTCGAGTATCCACCCGTGGCGGAGACCGCACCGACCCCAATGAAGGCAATATCGCTGCGCACCTCGATCTCGCGATCGCTCGAACCGAGCCGCAAAGCGATCGGTCCAGTGGTCGTCTGCGACACGGTACGAACAGGGCCGCCGAACAGGTAGAGGTCGCGGAGGACGTTCGGAGAGATCTCAGCCGGTATCCGGAGGTTGTTCGTCGCGACCGTCAGGTTCCGATGCTTCCTGAGGTGACGCACCAGCGCGAGCGTGGTCGTGCCGCCGTTGAGCATGACCACGGAGCCGTCTTCGACGAGAGCTGCGGCGCTTCGACCGATCGCCTCCTTCGCCGACGTCTGTACGTGAAGCCTGACCTCGAGCTCCGTGTCAGGCTTCGTTCCCGCGCTGAGACTCACCGCGCCGCCATGGGTGCGAATGAGCAGTCCCTCACTGTCCAGCCGATCGAGGTCCCTACGAATGGTGTCGGTCGAGACACCGAAATGCGACGCGAGCTTGGCGACCGTGACCTCACCGTGTTCCGACACATAGGCCGCAAGATCTGCTTTGCGCCCCGCGGGAAGGCGCCGCTCCGCGTCCAGCAGGCTCATCATTGGTCCCCCTCGTGATTCGCGTCCGACGGCATCAGCTTAGGCCAGCCGCATAAAACAGCATCCGCCCGCATTCACGCGCCGCACCTTTTCCTCATTGTTGCGGTTTTCTGCTTGACTACGCAAGCTGTAGGTCCCTACCATGCAGAGAACTGCAGAAAGCAGTAAAGAGCAGCAGCAGTCTTTCCAACGATGGGAGAATCATGGGCAAGGAAGCTCAGCGGTCGTTCAAACGATCGCGATGGATGCTCGGCGCCGCAGCGACAGTGTCGGCCGCCGCGCTCGCGCTGACCGGCTGCAGCAGCGGCAGCCCCAGCAGCAGCGACACGAATCAGAAGGTCACGCTCACCTTTTCGCAGTGGTGGGCGCCCGAGATGCCGAGCGGTGCCCTGCAGAAGATCGCGGATGACTTCCACAAAGGACATCCGAACATCACCGTCAAGCTGATCAGCGCGCCGTTCGCCTCACTGCAGACACAGACCATCTCGCAGGCAGCATCGGGCACGTTGCCCGACATCGTCGGTCTGGACGGCTCGTGGGTGAATCCCCTTTACAAGCAGGGCGCGCTGTACAACCTCACCGACGCGATGAAGGCGGCGAAGTACGACGACAGCGATCTTGCCAGCCAGGTCGCTTTCAAGGGCAGCACCTACATGATCCCGGTCGTCAACTTCGTATACCCACTCTTCACGAATGATGCGATCCTCGCGAAGGCGGGCATCACGACTCCGCCTGCCACCTGGAGCCAGTTCACCGACGATGCCAAGAAGATCAGCCAGTCGGATGCCGGCGCCAAAGGCTGGGTGGTGCCCCTCGGTACGACGAACCCCAACGGCGCGCAGAACGACATCCTGTCGTGGGCATGGGCCTCCGGCGGAAGCATGCTCAAGAACGGGCAACCGAACCTCACGGGCAACGCCGACGTGACCGGCGCGGTCAACATGGTCAAAGACCTCGTGACCTCGAACGCGGTGCTTCCCGGAGCGAACAGTTTGCAGGAGACAGACAAGGTCACGAACTTCATCAACGGCCGCGTTGGCATGATGGTCGACTCCCTCGCCCACGTCACGACCATCACGAAGGGCGCCCCCGACCTCAAATTCACTGTGTCGGCCCAGCCGGTGAAGGACGGCTACAGCGGCACGAAGGGCATGCTCACCGCTTCGTGGGGCATCGGCATCTCAGCGAAGACGCAGCACCCGGCGCAGGCGTGGCAGTTCATCCAGTACCTGATGAGCAAGGACACGAACTCCAAGCTCTCCACGCTCGCCAACGGGTTCCCCGGCAACAAGACGTCCAAGCCCGACTTCACCGGTGCCGACCCGCACTTCCAGGCGGCGTTCGCCATCTACCAGAAGAGCAAGCCGGTCAACGAGTTCACCGGTCTGCCGGCGGCGGACCAGCTCATGACCTCGTTCCTCACCGAATTCCAGAAGTCAGTCGCGGGGCAGGAGTCGACCTCGACCATGCTCCAGAACGTCCAAGCCCAATGGAAGAAGCAGTTCTGATCTGCACCTGACGTGCAGAACGGGCGCCCGGCCCGTGCCTGCTGGGGCCGGCCGCCCGGAAAGGATTCACCATGACCACATCACCACCTGACACGGTGATGATCGCGAGACCCGCTCCCCGCGGGCCGTCGCATCCACACAGAGGGCGACGCAGACCCTTCGAGCCGTATCTGCTGATCGCACCGACGGTGCTGCTCGTCGCCGGCCTCATGGTCGTGCCCGTCGTCATCGTCATCGCGTACTCGCTCTTCGACAACGTCGTCACGAATCAGAACCCGCAGTTCGTCGGGCTCGCCAACTACCTCACGATCCTCGCCGACCCGAACTTCTGGAACGCCGTCGGCAACACGGTGATCTTCACCGTGGCCAGCGTGGTCATCCACATGATCATCGGGGTCGGCTTCGCCCTGATGCTCAACTCGAAGCTCGTGCACAAAGTCCCGCGCGTGATCTTCCGGGCGATCTACATCCTTCCCTGGATCTTCACCGCCTCCGTGGTCGCGGTGCTGTGGCGCCTTCTTCTCGACCCTTCCGGCGTCATCAATTACCTGCTGAAGACCCTGGGAATCCTGCAGGAGGCCGTGCCGTGGCTCGGCACGCCAGCCACCGCGCTCCTCGCGGTCACCGTCATCAACATCTGGTCCGGGTACCCGTTCTTCATGATCAGCCTGCTCGCGGGACTGCAGGGAGTGCCTTCGGACCTCTACGAAGCCGCACGCGTCGACGGTGCTGGACTCATCCGCCAGTTCTTCAGCGTCACACTGCCGGCCCTGCGGCCGATCCTCTTCAGCATGGCCCTGCTCGACCTGCTCTGGACCACGCAGCAGTTCACCCTGATCTGGGCCACGACAGGCGGCGGTCCGATCAACCACACGGAAGTCCTCAGCACGTACACGTACAAGCTCGCGTTCAACAGCTACCAGTTCTCGCTCGCGTCGACGAGTGCAGTGCTCATCCTTCTGGCGTCGCTGTTCGTCGCGATCTTCTACGTGCGTCAGCAGAAGAAGGCGAGCCTGTTTTGAGCATCGCGATCAGAACCCGCACGAAGCGGAATGTCGGACGCGTCTTCATCTACGGCGCGCTTCTGGTCGGTGCTGTGTTCGCCGGCTTCCCGGTGCTCTGGATGCTGTCGAGCTCGTTCAAATCGAACGCGAACATCTTCGCCTATCCACCGAAGCTCTTCGACAGCTCGTTCTCGTTGCAGCCGTACGTGGCCGTGCTCACCGACCCGGTGAAGATCGGCTACTTCGTCAACAGCTACATCGTCGCGATCAGCGTCGTCATCATCACGCTCGTCATCGCCCTGCTGGCCGCATACGTGTTCAGTCGTTACGAGTTCAGGTTCAAGTCGATCATCCGCGTGGTGATCATCGGGGTTCAGGCCGTGCCTCCGATCACTCTGTTGATCCCGTTCTTCGGGATCATGGTCGGGCTGCACCTCTACAACACGTATCAGGGCCTCATCCTCACATACGTGGTCTTCACGCTGCCGTACGCGATCATCATGATGACCGCCTACTTCGACAGCCTCCCGCGCGAACTCGACGAGGCGGCGCGAGTGGACGGCGCCGGATCGCTGTCGGTGCTGTGGCGCATCCTCGTGCCGGTCTCCGTGCCAGGCATGGTCTCCGTCGGCCTCTACACGTTCATGATCTCGTGGAACGAGTACCTCTTCGCGCTCACCCTCACGCAGACCGACGAACGCCGAACGGTGCCGGTGGGAATCCAACTCCTCATGGGCCAGAACAACTACCTGTGGAACGAGGTCATGGCCATGAGCATTCTCGGGTCGATTCCCGTTCTCGTGCTCTTCCTCATCTTCCAGCGCTACTTCATCGGCGGCCTCGCTGCCGGAGCCGTCAAGTCCTGACCCTTCCGACCTCACCACAACACAGAAAGAGAAAACCGTGCTGTACAAAGGCAAGTCCATCCTCGACGTCGCGAACGAGCACAACTTCGCGATCCCGGCATTCAACATCAGCGATTGGGCGATGTTCAACGGAGTCATGGACATCAGCGAGGAACTGGCGGCGCCGGTCATCATCGCGATCCATCCCGACGAGGTGGCGCACATCACGACCGACCTCATCGCTGCGATGCACTCCCGGGCGCATCGCTCGAAGGTACCGGTCGCGATCCACTGGGATCACGGCGGCGACTTCGAGCAGATGATCACCGCGATCCAGGCCGGTTTCACCTCGGTGATGATCGATGCGTCGCTGAAGCCGTTCGACGAGAATGTGGCATTGACGCGAAAGGTGGTGGAGGCCGCGCACGCCGTGAACGTTCAGGTCGAGGGCGAACTGGGGACCATCGGCGCCAACGACAGCTACGGCGAGTCCGGTGCTGCCGAGATCATCTACACGAACACAGCGGATGCCGTCCGATTCGTCGCCGAGACGGAGGTCGACAGTCTGGCGATCGCGATAGGCACCTCTCACGGGCTCTACCCGGCCGATCGGAACCCGGAGTTGCGACACGATCTTCTGAAGGAGATCAAGGCTGCCACGGGCATCCCGCTGGTGCTGCACGGCGGATCCGCCAATCCGGATTCGGAGCTTCGTCGCGCCGTCGAGCTCGGCATCAACAAGATCAACATCTCCAGCGACATCAAGGTCGCTTATCACAACCGGATGCGTGAGGTGCTCGGTACCGACGAGCGGCTGCGGGAGCCGAATGTGATCCAGCCCGAACCGATCGCCGCGCTGAAGCAGACCGCGAAGCAGAAGATCGAACTCTTCGATGCAGCCGGAAAAGCGAATCTCTACTGATGCGGCGTTCCCCTCCGGGCCGGGGCGCATCGTTCTCGGCCTGGGGGGAACGCTCGATTACGAGATCGTCTGGGACGAGCAGCTGGTACAGCGGCTCGCAGCGGAACACGACATCCGCATCGATGAGTGCGACCCGACCCTCGAGATCACCCACGAGCGCTCGCTTCTGGCGGTGATTCTCGGGTTCGCCCGCGAACGCCAGGGCGGCGAACGGTTCGTTCAGTCGCCCGAGGTGATCGAGGCGTTCGCAGCCCTGCACGACAAGACGATCACACTGGGCGGGACCTGCGTTCGTGCCGCGCTCGTCATGAGAACTCTCGGCATCCGTTCGACTGTTCATCTCGTGAGCATCGATGACGACTTCCGACGCCTGTACCCGAAGGACTGCGACTACATCTCCAGTGCCGATCACGACGGCATGTTCCCTCACCTGATCGTGCAGCTTCCCGAGCACGGGCGCATCGAGCTGGCCGACGGCGAGATCTCGATCCAGGGGCCCAACCGGCTGATCTTCGTGAACGACCCTCCGCACGTCCAGATGAAGCTGAGCACCGACCTTCGAGAGTCGGTGAGCAGAGCGCGGTGGCTGCTCATCTCCGGCTTCAACGTGATGAACGACCCGGAGCTGCTGGAGCAGAGACTCAGAGAGCTCGGCTCGACGCTCGAAGCGAGACCGACGAGCGCCGTCGTGATGTTCGAGGACGCGGGCTTCCACTCGCCAAGGTTGCAGAAATCCGTCCGCGAAAGCATGGCAGGGATCGTCGACGTGTACAGCATGAACGAGGACGAGTTGCAGACGCACCTCGGGCATGCCGTCGATCTTCTCGATCCAGGCTCGGTTGCGGAGGCGATCCGGGACATCCGTTGCCTCATCGACCATCCCACGATCGTGATCCACACTAGGCACTGGGCGCTGGCATGCGGCCCGAACGCTGAACGGTACGCGAAGGGGCTACGGGGAGGGATCTCCGCAGCCACCGCACGCTATCTTCACGGCGACGACGTCACGGCGGCCAGCGTCGCGGCGATCGCTGAACTCGAACCGCCGCTAGAACACCTCCGCCTCGCGGCGTCGCTCCCTCGGGTCGCGAGTGAGCCGGTCGTGTGCGTTCCTGCGTACTCGGTCTCGGTCGAAAGACCCACGACGATCGGTCTTGGCGATTGCTTCGTCGGTGGCTTCCTGGCCGTGCTGGCGACCAGAAGCGACGACTCGGACTGAACGTCCGGCCGGCTCGGTTACGGCGTCACGAAGCGGCCCTCGGCTGCGTCGTGCGGCGCCTGCGCCTTCAGCTTGAAGTGCTGCTTCTTGCCGGTCGCGGTGTAGGGCAGCTCGGTGACGAACGTGTACCTCCGCGGACGCTTGTAGTCGGCGAGCGCCACGCTCGCCCGCAGGTACGCATCCAGTTCGCGGGCCGCTGACGAGGCATCCGTCAGCTTGCCCTCGCGCGGCTGCACGTACGCCACGACGAGTTCGCCCCACTCGGGGTCGGGAAGGCCGACCACGATGGAGTCGGCGACGCCCTCGTGGCCGGCGAGCACCTCCTCGACCTGCACCGGATGCACGTTCTCGCCGCCCGAGATGATCATGTCGTCCTTGCGTCCGACAATGGTGACGATCTCGTTCTCGTCCCACGTGGCGAGGTCGCCGGGATACACCCAGCCGCCGCGGAACTTCTCCGCCTGCTCCTTCTCGTTGCCGAGGTACGCGTATCCGCTCTTCGTCGAGCGCATGATGACCTCGCCGATCTCCTGGCCGTCCTTCTTCGCGTGCTCCTCAGGAGCCGCGATGCGGTCGGCGAACACCTTGACCACGGCGACGTCGTCGTCGAGGCAGGCGCGGCCGGCGGCACCTGCGGCATCCCGCAGGTCGTCCGGGCGCAGGTAGGTGTTCCAGAACGCCTCGGTCGTGCCGTAGCCGTTGGCGATGCGCGGGGTCAGCACCCGCTGGTAGCGCAGGGCGGCCGCCCGGTCGAGCGGGGCGCCCATCGTGACGATGCCGTGCAGCGAGGAGAGGTCGCGGGGCTGCGCCTCCTGGGCATCCGCGAGGCGTTCCAGGTTGGTGGGCGCGCCGATCACGTACGTGAGCTTGTAGTCCTGGATGCCGTTCAGCACGACCTGCGGATCGAACCGCGGCAGCGTGACCACCTCCGCACCCACGTAGAACGCGGTGTTCGGGCCGGCGCAGTAGTTTCCGCCGCGGTGGAACCACGGCGACATGTTCATCGTCTTGTCCGTCGGCGCGAGCGGGAAGTGCATGATCACGTCGTGCGCTGTGAGCACCTCGTTGAGGCTGGTCAGCGGCACGGCCTTCGGCATGCCCGTGGTGCCGGAGGTGTAGAGGCGGGATGTCTCGTCCCACGTCGACGCGTCCGCCGGCGCGTGGAAGCTCGGCGCGGCATCCGCGAGAAGCGCCTCGAAGCGAACGGCGCCGGGCAGCAGCTCGCCCTCGCCGACACCGGCGATGATGCGCGGGGTGTGCGACGACAGCTCGAGCGCACTGCGCACGTTCGCGGTGTCGTCGGTGTCGTACACGAACACGGTTGGCGTCTGCGTCGAGAGGATGTGCGCGGTCTCGGCGGGCGCCAGGCGGAAGTTCATCGGCGAGCTGACCGCACGCAGGCCCTGCGCAGCGATGTACAGGAAGGCGAACTCGGGCACGTTCATCAGCTGGTACCCGACGATGTCGCCGACGTCCACGCCACGCGAGCGCAGGCCTTCGACCAGGCGCCCCGTGACCTCGCCGAGCTGCTCGTACGTCCAGGAGCGGCCGGACTGCGGATCGGTCAACGCCGGCCGGTGCGCGTAGCGGTGAGTGTTCCGCTCGAACGCCGCCGCCCACGTGAAGTGGTTCTCGAACACGCGCCGGAACTCGCTGGGGTCGTACTCCGTGTTGCGCGCCGTGCCGGCGCTCTCGCGTCTCGCGTCGTCCTGGCCGACGAGGTCCTCTACCGTCATGGCCGCCTCTTCTCTTGTCTCGGGTCGTCGTTCGCGCTCGTTCGAGCCTGCCGGGCGCCGGGTGTCGCCAGCCTAGCCCGCAGCACCCGCCGGTTGACTAGCGGCCGCAAAGCGGACGCGTATCGAAACCAGCCCTCTCCTGGCGAGCTGGTTTCGATACGCCGCTTCGCGGCTACTCAACCAGCGGAGTAGCTACGCTGTAACGGCCATGCAGAGCCCAGCAGCAGACATCCAGGTCGACGAAGAACTCGTGCGCGCACTACTGGCGGAACAGCATCCGGACCTGCAGGGCGACCTGCGGCTCGTCTCGAACGGCTGGGACAACGCGATCTTCCGCCTCGGCGACGACCTCGCCGTGCGCATCCCGCGACGCAACGTGGCTGCCCACCTCATCGAGCACGAGCAGCGCTGGCTCCCCGTGCTCGAGTCGCAGCTCACGGTGCCCGCCCCGGTGCCGGTGCGCATCGGCGTGCCGAGTGCACGGTTCAGCTGGCCGTGGAGCGTGGTGCGCTGGGTCGAGGGCATAGACGGAGCGGATGTCTCGGCATCCGACCGCACGCCCCTCGCGGTATCGCTCGCCCGCTTCGTCGCCGCCCTGCACACCCCGGCGCCCCGCACTCCCGACGGGTTGCTGCACCCGGATGTTCCGCTCAATCCGGTGCGTGGCGTCCCGCTCGCCTCTCGCGACCGTGTGGTGCGCGAGCGGTTCTGGGAGCTACGGCGGCTCTGGGACCTCACCGCGCTCGGTGAACTGTGGGAGGAGTCGCTGGCCGCTCCGCCCTGGCGTGGCGTTCCGATCTGGCTGCACGGCGACCTGCATCCGGGAAACCTGGTTCTGGATGCCCGTCTCGGCCACCCTGCATCCCTCGCCGCCGTGCTCGACTTCGGCGACCTCACGGCCGGCGACCCTGCGACCGACCTGGCCGCAGCATGGCTGACGTTCCTGCCCGAGGCGCGTGCGGTGTTCCGTGCGGTGGTGGCCGACGGGTCGCATCCCGAGGCGGGCGCGACGGATGACGCGACCTGGCTGCGAGCGCGCGGCTGGGCGCTGAACGTGGGCACGGCGCTCGCGGTGGCGTCCGACGACAACCCCCGCATGCGCAGCATCAGCACTCACGTGCTCACCCAGCTGCTGGCCGAGGCGTACGGCCGCTAGTCAGCCGGCGATCGAGCGGAACGCGCGCAGCCTCAGGCTGTTCCCCACCACGAACACGCTCGACAGCGCCATCGCGGCACCCGCCAGCATCGGGTTCAGTAGCCCGAGCGCCGCGATCGGCACGGCAGCCGTGTTGTACGCGAACGCCCAGAACAGGTTCGACTTGATCGTGCCGAGCGTGGCGCGGGAGAGGCGGATCGCGTCGACCGCACCTCGCAGGTCGCCACCGACGAGCGTCAGGTCGGATGCGGCGATCGCGGCATCCGTTCCCGTTCCCATCGCGATGCCCAGGTCGGCTCTCGCCAGTGCCGGCGCGTCGTTCACGCCGTCGCCGACCATCGCGACCGTCTTGCCGCTCTGCTGCAGGCGGGCGACGACATCCACCTTGTCCTTGGGCAGCACCCCGGCGATCACCTCGTCGATGCCGAGCTCCGCGGCGATGTGCCGGGCGACGGCCTCGTTGTCACCGGTCAGCAGGATCGGCGTGAGGCCGAGCCTCTTCATGCGCGTAACGGCGTCCGCGCTCGTCGGCTTCACGGTGTCGGCGACGATGAGGATGCCCCGCGCGGCGCCGTCCCACGCGACGGCGACGACGGTCCTGCCGTCGCGTTCGGCCCTATCCAGCTGCTCCGCCAGCTCCGGGGTGAGCGGCGCGGCCCACTCCTCGAGCAGCGCCATGCTCCCGACGACGGCTGCGTGCCCGTCCACGACGCCGTGCACGCCCTTGCCCGGCACGGTCACGAAGCCCTCCGGCTGTGCGAGGCCGCCCTCGTGTGACGCCGCGTTCGCCACCGCCCGCGCGATCGGATGCTCGGACGCAATCTCCAGGCCGCCCGCGATCCGCAGCACCTCGCTCCGGTCCTCGCCTTCCACCGGGATCACGCCGACGAGCGCCATGCGGCCGGTCGTCACGGTGCCGGTCTTGTCGAGCACCACGGTGTCCACCTTGCGGGTCGACTCGAGCACCTCGGGACCCTTGATCAGGATGCCCAGCTGCGCCCCGCGTCCGGTTCCGACCATCAGTGCGGTCGGGGTCGCGAGCCCCAGCGCGCACGGGCACGCCACGACCAG
>NZ_JBQCIE010000072.1:0-6391 GCF_051954055.1 Humibacter sp.
TCCGCAGCCGCGGCACCGGCCCGAGGAACGACGTACTTCGTCTCCACTCACGGCGATGATCATGCGAACGGTCGCTCGCCGGATGCGGCTTTCGCGACCATTCAGCGCTGCGCAGACGTCATGGTCGCCGGCGACACGTGCGTGATCGGAGGCGGCACCTATCACGAGACGGTCACGCCCAAGGTATCGGGAACGGCGGATGCGCCCATCACGTATGAAGCCGCGCGCGGCGCGACGGTCACGGTTTCTGGCGCAGACGCCGTGCACGGATGGCACAAGGTACGTGCCCGCGATGTCGCCACGCTTGCTCAGTCAGACCCGTTCGTCGTGGGATCCGCGTTCAGCCAGGCGGTCGATGCGGGCGACGTTTACAGCGTTCCCATCGATCTCGGTGACGACGTGAGTCCGGTCCAGGTATTCACGGATGGGCAGATGGACGTCGAGGCGCAGTGGCCGTACCCCGGCTCGGATCCCATCCATCCGCTGACGATCGAGCGGGCGGCGACCGGGAGCACGGGGGCCACGCTGGTCGACCCGGCGCTGACGCAACCGGCGGGGTACTGGACAGGGGCTCGGGTACTGACGAGCTATTGGTACGCGACCGAGACCGGAACCGTCGTCGACTCGGCCCCTGGCACACTGACACTGAATGCTGCGCCGCCCTGCGTCCACACCATCAAGCCGGCTCAGACGCGGTACACGCTTGCCGGCCAGATCGCCGAGCTCTCGCACGACGGGGAGTGGTACTACGACGCATCCGCCAAGCAGCTGTACCTGGTCAGCCAAGACGTCCCCGACCGTCACCGGGTCGAGACGAAGCAGCGTCAGCTCGGCTTCGACCTCACGCAGGTGAGCCACACGACCGTCAACGGCATCCACCTCTTCGGCACGTCGATCGCGACCGGCGACGACAGCACGGGAATCCTGCTCGACGGCATCGTGGGAACCTATCTGTCCCAGTTCACCGACATCACCCAGGGTGCGACCAACTGTGGCACCACGGTGAACCGCGGGATCACCGACAGCGGCATCGTCATCAAGGGCACGGGGAACACGGTTCGGAACAGCACACTCTCGCTCAGTGCGGGTAACGGCATCGCACTGCTCGGCAGCGGCAACACTGCGACCGGGAACGTGATCACCGACGTCGACTATGCGGGAACCTACGCCGCCGGCATCGCCGTGCAGGGCAACGGGCAGACGGTGATGCACAACACGATCTCGCGGGTGGGTCGCAGCGGAATCAATCTGCAGTGGACGCTCCCCGGCGGCACGCCCGGCGCGCCGGATCACATCGCCTACAACGACATCTCGCAGTACGGCAACCTCAACCTCGACACCGCAGCGATCTACGCCTGCTGCGGCTCGTCGATGGCAGGCACGTCGATCGATCACAACCTGTTGCACGACGCGACACCCGCCATCGGCACCACCGAGAAGTTCGCCATGGCCGGCGTTTACGCCGACAACGGGCAGAGCGATCTCGTGATCGCGAACAACGTGGGATGGAACAACCCGACGCAGACGGTCATGCTCAACGGCCTCGGAACGGGCACTCACAACGTGGGGGTCTACAACAACACGGGTGGCGTCTACATGATGTACGTGAAGGGCCCGGGCGAGTCGACCGGAACCGTGGTCGAGAACAACATCGGACCGATGGTCGGCACGACCGATGCGACGAACGGTGGAATGGTGCTCACGAACAACATGGGCTCGGACATCGATCCGCTGTTCACCGATCCGGCGCACAACGACTACACGCTGCAGGCCGACTCGCCAGCCCGCAACGCGGCCATTCCGCTGCCGGGTATCAACGACGGCTCGACCGATCCGATCCCCAGCCTCGGCGCGTACCAATACGGTGCTCCTCGCTGGACGGCGGGTGCTGAACGCGACCCCTCGCGATGAGGATCGACGCGCACGTCCACGTGTGGACAGGGGAGCCGACGCGTGACGTGCGCGCAGGAGCGGGGGCGCTCGACCGTCAGGACACGGTCGAGCGCCTCCGGCCGCTTGCCGCGCAGACCGACGTTCAGGCCGTGATCGCCGTGCAGACGGTGGGAAGCGAAGCGGAGACCCGGCGGTTGCTCGCGATCGCCGACGTCGATCCGCTGGTCGCAGGCGTGGTCGGCTGGGTCGATCTCGCCGCCACGGATGTCGGAGCTCGGCTCGACCGCCTGCATGCGGGAGCGGGCGGCGGACGGATAACGGGCATCCGCACGATGCTTCCGGCCGATGAAGAGGCTGCGTCTCGCCCGGACCTTCTGCGAGGGATGCGCGCATTGATCGACCGCGGCCTCGCACTCGACCTGCTGATCCGCCCGGCAGGTCTCTCGGCCGCCCTCTCCGTCGCCGACGCGATGCCGCAGCTCCGCATCGTGGTGGACCACCTCGCCAAGCCATCGCTCGAGCCGAGCGAACTGCACCACTGGACTCGCTGGATGCGCGCGCTGGCGGAGCGCAGGAACGTCGCCGTGAAGCTCTCCGGGCTCCTGACACAGCTGGACCCGCGCCAGGGAACCGACGCGCTGCTGCCTCACGTCAGCCTCGCGCTGCATGCGTTTGGTGCGCAGCGGACGATGATCGGTTCGGATTGGCCGCTCTGCGAGTCCGCCGGAGGGTACCAAAGGGCGATTCGCTCGATGGAACGCCTTGTCGCCGAGTGCGGTGTCGATGGCGACCTGGTGAGCGGCGGAACGGCCGAAGCGTGGTACCGGCTCGCGCTTCGAACGGGGAACGAGGCATGAGACCGGAGAAGAGACGCACCGGTGCGATCGCCGCGCCGCCGATGCGTGAACAGTACGGCTTCGATCCGACTCACGGAATGGATCTGGAGTCGTTGCTGGCCGTACACCCTCCCGAGTACGAGCCACCCGATCTCGACTCCTTCTGGGCGCGGGTCGCCAACGAGGCATCAGAACTCGATTCCGAGTTCGAGGTAGGCGAGTGGGTTTCCCTCGAGGGCGAGCCGGGTGTTCAGGTGGCCGACGTGAGCTACTCCAGCCTGGACGGCATCCGGATCGGAGGATGGCTGACACGACCGGTCGGCGGCGTCACCCGCGGCCTCATCGTCGGGCACGGGTACGGCGGCCGCGACGCTCCTGACCTGACCGGCATTCCGAGCGACGCGGTCGCCCTGTTCCCCGTGGTGCGAGGGCTTCCGGCCAGAAGTGAGGTGGACGGCGTCGGCGGCGAGACGGGCATGCATCACGTGCTCTGGGGCATCCGGTCGCCGCGCGGCTACAGTCACGTGGGATCCGTCGTCGACACGTGGCTCGCCTCGCGAGTCTTGCGCGAGCTGTTCCCGCGGCTGCGCCGCGTGGACTACCTCGGGTCGAGCTTCGGCGGCGGAATCGGCGCGCTGGCCATCGGGTTCGGGGACTGCTTCGACGCGGGCGTGCTCGAGGTGCCGAGCTTCGGCCATCACGCCTGGCGCATCTCGGTGCCGAGCACCGGATCCGCCCGCATCGTCGCGGAGCACGTGTTCGACCACCCCGAGGCGATGGACACGTTGAGCTACGTCGACGCCGCCTGCGCCGCACGCCGCGTGCGCGTGCCCATGCTCGTGCTGCCTGCGCTCGCAGACCCCTCGGTTCCCACTCCGGGCCAGTTCGCGATCGCGAACGCACTCGACGGACCGACGTGGACGCACGTGCTCGCACACGGCCACTGCACGGGTGGCGACGGATGCGACGACGGGCGCCGCGACGACACGATCGCCGAGTTTCTGGAGGGCCTTCCCAAGGATGCGTGAACAAACGCTGGAGACGGATCTCACCGTGGTCGGCGGCGGCCTCGCCGGAGTGTGTGCTGCCATCGCGGCGGCCCGTCTCGGAAAGCGAGTCGCCCTCGTGACGAACCGCCCGGTGCTCGGGGGCAACTCCTCGAGCGAGATCCGGGTGTGGGTGTGCGGTGCGACGGCCCATGGCATGCAGCGCTTCGCACGCGAGACCGGCATCATGGGCGAGCTGTACGTGGAGAACCAGTACCGCAACCCAGAGGGAAACCCGGTGCACTGGGACGAGGTCGTGCTCGACGCGGTACGTGCCGAGCCGAACATCCTGCTGTTCCTGAACACCGACGTGCACGTCGTGCACGCGAACGGGCCGGACGCCGAGCGATCGATCGACCACGTTCGCGGCTGGACGATGGGCTCTGAGTTGTGGACCACGTTCCGGAGCGCGTTCTACGTCGACGCGACCGGCGACGGTCTCATCGGTGCTCTCGCCGGCGCCCGCTTCCGTATGGGGCGTGAGGCGAGAGAGGAGTTCGGCGAGAGCTGGGCCCCGCCCATCGCGGACAGGCAGTTCCTGGGGTCGACCATCCTCTTCTATACGAAGGATGCCGGTCACCCCGTCGACTTCGTGGCTCCCGCATCCGCCAAGGACATCGCCACCACACCCATCCCCAGAACGCGGATCATCCGTAGCGGGGACCGCGGCGCTCACTACTGGTGGATCGAATGGGGCGGCGAGCTCGACATCGTCGCCGACAACGAACGCATCCGCGACGAACTCCGCTCGGTCATCTTCGGCATCTGGGATCACATCAAGAACTCCGGCGAGTTCGATGCGGCGAACCTGGATCTGGAGTGGGTGGGAACGCTGCCGGGCAAACGGGAGTACCGCCGGTTCGTCGGTGATCACACGCTCACGCAGAACGACATCCTCGGCCAAACGGAGTTCGCAGACGCCGTCGCCTTCGGTGGATGGTCGATCGACCTCCACCCCGTGGAAGGGATGTACGCCAGCACGGCGGGTGCGCACCAACGGTTTCCCCGCGGTGTGTACGGCATCCCGCTGCGCAGCTACTACTCCGCGAATGTGCGCAACCTCTTCATGGCCGGGCGAGACATCTCGGCCACTCACATCGCGTTCGGGTCGTCGCGCGTGATGGCGACGTGCGCGGTGGGCGGGGAGGCGGTCGGCACTGCCGCTTCGCTCGCCATCGATCTGGGTGTCTCTCCGCGCGAGCTCGCGACCGAGAACGCAGAGCGACTGCGCCAACTGCTGCTGGCTCAGGATGCCTCGGTGATCGGAGTGCGCAACGACGACCCGCTCGACCTGGCCCGCTCCGCCCGCGTGAACGCATCCAGTGAGCTCCGATCGCTGGATGCTGCTGACCCGTGTTCAGACCGCGGTGGTTCGGGCGGCATCGAGGGGACGGGCGGCGGCGAACTGTTCCCTCTCGAACACGATCTCGGCATCCTCGTTCCCGTCGATCCGGAATTGAGGCGGGTGCGAGTGCTCGTGGTGGCCGATCGGAACACGACACTTCAGGCCTCGCTGTACAGCACCGGCGGGCGGCAGAACGCGGTCCCGGTGGATCGCATGGATGCAGCGTCCGTGCGTGTGGAGGCTTCAACGTGCGCCCGGTGGGTCGACCTGCCCCTCGAGTGGACGCCCCGGGTGGCCGAGAACGCTGTCATCGTGCTGCATCGGAACCCCGGCGTGCACGTGCTGCTCACCGATCGCCCGGCTCCCGGTGTGCTGCTCCTCTCGCATCGTCCCGAGAACGACGGTGACGTCAACGTCTCCTTCGACGAGGCGGACCTGCTCGTTCAGTGGCCGGCCCACATCCTCCGTGGTCGCGGACCGCGGCTCCAGGTGCACCCGCCGACCGAAGCATTCTCGGCGAGCAAGGCCGTGGGTGGCTACCACCGACCATACGGTGGTCCGCAGCTGTGGGTCTCTGAGCCACTACGCGTCGGTCGGCCGGAGTGGCTCGACGTGCGGTTCGACGAGCCGACTCCGGTGCGCGAGGTGCGGTTGGTGTTCGACGACGACGTGGATGTCGAGCTCAACACCCTGCACCATCACCGCACGCCGCATCGTGTCTTCCCCACGCTCGTGCGCGACTACCGGCTCGAGCTCCTCGTCGCCGATGAATGGCGGTTGGTGGAGGAGGTCACCGCCAATCGTCGACGGCACCGCGTTCACACGCTCTCGTCGCACCCCGAGGCGGAGGCGCTGCGCGTGGTGGTGACCGCCACGAACGGTGACCCGTCCGCACGGATCGTCGGCCTGCGCGTCTACTGACTTCGGCCCTCGGAGGAGCGGCTCAGTCGCTCAGCACAGACTCGATGAGTCCGGGGAACCGCTCGTCGAGCTCGGCCCTGCGCAACAGGATGTCGTGCTGCCGCCCGTTCACGATCGTGCGCGTGAGCCCCGCCTCTCGCAGCGTCTTGAAGTGGTGCGACAGTGTGGACTTCTGCACATCGAAGTCCCAGAGCTGCACGGTCTTCGGGCGCGGGGCGCCCTCCGCGAGCCCCCCCACGAACACCACGCCGAACGGAACGGCCACCGGACCAAACAACTAGCACATCACCACCTCCGCCAGATAGGGGACGGGGTAGGCGAACGGATATGACGGAAAGGCTGAGCCGACC
>NZ_JBQCIE010000073.1:0-10090 GCF_051954055.1 Humibacter sp.
GCCGAGGGCGCCGAACTCGCGGTGTGCACCCGCGGGGGACTCGGCAGCGTTGCAGTGCACGTCGACGAGGACGGCGAGCACTGGTTCGACGTCGGCACGGCCGAGGTGCGCGACGTGGTCGACACGGAGGGCGCAGGCGACGCGTACACGGCCGGCCTTCTGCTCGCTCTCGCCCGTGGCGCGACCGTTCCCGTCGCGCTCGCCGAAGCGGCGGCAGCGGGCGCCATCGCGGTCGGCACGAAGGGGCTCGGTGCCGTACATGCGGATGCGGCCACTGTGTCGCGACTCGCTTCGACGGTCGAGGTGATCGAGCGCTGACGGCGCGGTCGTTCAGAGATCGAGGATGAGGCGAATGCCCTTGTCGACGTCGGACTGAAGATATGGCGGTAGGGAGGCAACTCTTTCGGACAGCACGTCCTTGTCAACCGTCGCGAGCGCGGTGACGTTGACGACCGAGTCTCGAGGTAACCCAGTCGTTGCTGCGGGCAGAAAGACGTTTCCGGGATGGCCGGCGAGAGCCGTGTTCGACGAAATCGCTGCGACGACGACGGTAGACAGGTTGGAGCGGTTCACGTGATCTCCCTGAACGACGAGCGCGGGGCGCCGCTTGGCCAGAGCGCTGCCGGATGGCGCGCCGAAGTCGACCCAGTAGATCTCACCCTTGGCGATCATCGCAAGATGTTCATCTCAGTGTCGTGGGTCGTTGACAGACCAGTCGTCGTTTGCTGTTTGCGCGGCGAGTGTTGACAGGCCGAACCGCGCTGATTCGCTCTGTTCCTGCTCGACTGCCGCCCCCGAAGCCGCTATCGCGGCATTCATCCGAGCGGTGAGGTCGTCGCGGTCCAACTCACCGAGGTAGCTCTCTGCGGCACGTGAGTAGAACTCCGATCGGCTCATTCCGAGCTCCTTCGCCCGGCGTTCGACGCGATCGGACACGCGGTCCGGCACCGAGATGGCGGTCTTCATGCGTCGAGTATAACCCGGTTATACCCGTCATCGCCACCGTCAGCGCCAGCGCGCCCGCAGGTACTGGCCGGGCCAGTAATCGATGTCGACGCCGAGCTCGTGCGCCGCACGCAGCGGGAAATGCGGGTCGCGCAGCAGCTCCCTGGCGAGCGAGACCGCATCTGCGTGACCCGAGGCGACCACCTCGGATGCCTGCTGCGACTCCGTGATGATCCCGACCGCCGAGACGGGCAGGCCGGTGAGCTCCTTGATACGAGCCGCGAACGGTACCTGGTAGCCAGGACGTACCGGGATGCTCGCCGGCACGTTGCCCCCGGAGGAGATGTCGAAGAGGTCGGCACCGGCATCCGCGCACCAGCGGGCGACGGTGGCGCAGGCATCCACATTCCATCCGGTCGGCGCCCAGTCGCTCGCGGAGAACCGCACGAAGAGCGGCAGGTCGCCGATGGCCTCGCGCACGGATGCCACCACGCGCAGCAGAAGGCGGGCGCGGTTCTCGAGGCTGCCGCCGTAGGCATCCGTGCGCAGGTTGCTCACGGGGGAGAGGAACTCGTGCAGCAGATAGCCGTGGGCGGCGTGGATCTCCACCATGCCGAATCCTGCCGCGACGGCCCGCCGCGCCGCCTGGGTGAACGCGTCGACGATGCGGTCGATGCCCTCGAGATCCAACGCGTGCGGCACCGCAAGGCCCTCGTACGGGACGCCGGACGGTGCGAGCGTCGGCCATCCGCCCAGCTCGGCCGGAATGCTGCCCTGCCGGTCCTCGGGTTCACCCCATGGCGCCCACGTCGAACCCTTGCGGCCGGCGTGCGCCAACTGGATGCCCGGCACGGCACCCTGCGACGCCACGAACTCCGCGATAGGGCGCCAGGCATCCGCCTGCTCGTCGTTCCAGATGCCGGTGTCGCGGTCGGAGATGCGCCCCTCGGGCGTCACCGCTGTCGCCTCGGCGACCACCAGGGAACTGCCGCCCGCCGCGATCGAACCGAGGTGCACCAGGTGCCACGACGTCGGGATCCCGTCGCGGCCCATGGCCGAGTACTGACACATCGGCGCGGTGAAGATGCGGTTGCGCAGTCGCGTTCCACGCACCTCGATCGGATCGAACAGGCCGGGCACCGCGCGCCCTAGGCGAGCGACTCGAGGAACGCGCGCAGACCGCTCGCGCTCGTGAAGACGTGGCCGGTGATGCCGAGCGCCTCCGCGCCCGCCACATTCTCCGGCTTGTTGTCGATGAACACAGCGTCGGCCGCCTTGACGCCCAGCTCGTCGAGTGCGTGCTGGAAGATGGCGGCGTCCGGCTTCACGAGGAGCAGCTCGCCCGAGACGAACACGCGCTCGAACAGCGATCCGATGAGCCCTTGCCTGAAGTAGCTGCCGAAGTCGGCGCCGGCATTCGACAGCAGGGCGAGGCGCGTTCCGCCGTCACGCAGGTCGACGAGCACGTCGATGGTGCCGGTGTCGACGCTGAGCCAACCACGGAAGTCCGTCACCCAGAGCAGATGCAGTGTGCTCTCCGACCAGCGCGCGCCGGTGTCGGCCTCGACCCGTCGCCAGTAGTCGTGGATGCTCAGGGTTCCCTGGTCGAGCTCGGCGCGATGCTTCCAGTACGACGCCCAGAACGCGTCGCGGTCGACGCCGGCGATCTCGATGAGCGCCTCCCTGTCGGCCTCGGTCGGCGTGAGGGAGATGACCTCGCCGTAGTCGAAGATGACCGCTCGGCCGGGAAGGGAAAGGGACACTCGGGCCTCCTTGGGTGTGATCGGCGCTACGCGCCTCAACCCCGGCGTCGGCCTCGGTCATGCGAGCGAGCTCGCATGACACTCGGCTCTCCTTGGGGTGCATGTCAAACGCCTGCCAACCTATCGTGAAGGGATGAGCGACGACGGGGGATCGGTGTCGGAGGCGCGCTGGTCGCTGAAGGACTGCAGGCAGTGGATCGCCGTGCCCGGCGTGCACGACGACAAGTACAGCAGGGGCGTCCTCGGCGTCGTGACAGGCTCTGACGAATACCCGGGAGCCGCGGTACTGGGGGTTGAGGCGGCATCCCGGACCGGCGTCGGGATGGTGCGGTACGTCGGCGACGACGTGCCTGCACGTCTCGTGCTGCAACGCCGGCCGGAGACGGTGACCGCGCCAGGCCGCGTGCAGGCGTGGCTCCTCGGCTCGGGAATGGATGCCGCGCACCGCGACCGCGCCAACACGCACCGGCTGCACTCCGCACTGGAGCAGGAGTTGCCCGCCGTCGTCGACGCCGGCGCACTCGACCTGATCGGCTCGGCCGCCGGTCCCGTCGTGATCACCCCGCACTACCGCGAGCTCGCAAGGGTGCTTGACGCTCACGGTGTGGCGACATCCGCCGACGAGATCGCAAAGGATGCCCGCGCCTGGGCCGTGCGCGCAGCAGAGGCCACCGGCGCCACGGTGCTGCTGAAAGGACACGTGACGCACGTGGTTGCTCCGGGCGGGGAGCCGATCGACGTCTCGACCGGACCCGCGGCCGGATGGCTGGCGACAGCGGGAAGCGGGGACGTGCTGGGCGGCATCCTCGGCGCTCTCGTCGCGACCCACGCTGAAGCCATAGCCCGCGACGGACACCAAGCACTCGCGGCGTTGGCCGCGACCGCCGCGGCGCTGCACGGCGCCGCCGCGAAGGCGGCGACCGGCGCACACGACGGCGGACCGCTCATGTCGCTCGACCTCGCCGAGGCCATGCCGTCTGTCGTCGGGCGGGCACTGCGCGGAGGAGAGCCGCGGGGCCGGCACACCTCCGATCGATAGCATGAATCACTATGGCGACCGACACCGCGACCGATGCCGCAGGCCACGCCGCTGACGAGGCGCCGAGCGACGAGCGAGCGGGCGCAAGTCCCTCCCCGCGCGTGAGGGCGCTGCTGCTGATCCGGGGCAACGTGTACGCGCTCTGGGCCGCGTTCCTGTTCGTTCACGTCGTGCTGTGGCTGCTCGCCCTGTTCGGCGACGGCATGCCCCTCGGCGACGTCACCATCGTGTACCTGCCGTGGGCGCAGCTGGCCGAGCACGGGTACGCGTTCATGGGAGTGACCGCGCCGTGGGTGTACCCGCTTCTGGCCATGGTCCCTGTGCTCATCCCGCTCGTCGCGGGAGCCGGCAACTACGTCGTCGCGTGGCTCGCGATGGTGACGATCTTCGACGTGGTCGCCTTCGCCGTTCTGACCGCCCGCGGCCGCCGTCGTGCTCTCAACGCGGCCTGGTGGTGGCTCGCGTTCCTGCTTCTGCTCGGGCCGATCGCCGTCGGACGGCTGGATGCCGTTTCGGTGCCGGTCGCCATCGTCGCGGTGGTGTGGCTCGCGGCGAGGCCGCGCGTGGCATCCGTGCTGCTGGCGGTGGCGATGTGGATCAAGGTGTGGCCCGCCGGCATCGTGCTGGCCGCCGTGGTCGCGATGCGACGGCGCTGGCTCGTGTTCGGCTACGTGGTCATCACGAGTGTCGTGATCTCCATCGTCGCCATCGCGTTCGGTGGGGCATCCGACCTGTTCAGCTTCGTGACGCAGCAGACCGGTCGCGGTCTCCAGATCGAGGCGCCGGTCAGTGCGCCCTGGCTCTGGGCGGCGGCGCTGCACGCGCCAGGCGTCATCGTCTACTACGACCAGCAGCTGCTGACCTTCCAGGTGACCGGCAGCCGCTGGATCACCGCGACGAGCGCGGCCATGACGCTCGCCCTCGCGATCGCCGTGATCGTCATCACCCTGATCGGGGTGCGCGCCGTCGTGCGTAAAGCGCCGACCGCCCTCGTGCTGCCCCAGCTGTCTCTGGCGATCGTCACGGCGCTCATCGCGTTCAACAAGGTGGGTTCGCCGCAATACATCGACTGGCTGGCGGTGCCGGTCATCCTCGGCATCCTGACGGCGGGCAGGCGCTTCCTGACACCGGCGGTGCTCGTCGGGGTGACGGCGGCACTGACCCAGCTGTTCTATCCGTACCTGTACCTGCAGGTGCTCGACCTCAACGCCTGGATGATCGCGGCCGTCACCGCGCGCAACATCATGCTGTTCGTGGTGCTCGGCTGGGCGGTTGTCGCATTGTGGCGCACAGGAAGCGCCCGCAAGAGGGATGCCCGGCTGCCGCCCCCACGGGCGGCCGCCGAGGCGTCGGACACCGGGTCGTGGCCGCTCGCCGACGGCGCAGCGGTGCCGCCGACGGATGCCTCGCCCGCGCCGCCGCCCGTCGAGGAGCTCTTCCCCGACACGTCCCAGGCCAAGTGACCTCGTCAGACCGAGTGAAAGGAAACACCAATGCTCGTCGCATTCTCCGTCGCACCCAGCGGCACCGGTACTGAAGACGACTCGGTGCACGATGCCGTCGCCGCCGCCGTCCGCATCGTGCGAGAGTCAGGCCTCCCGAACCGCACCGACTCGATGTTCACCACCATCGAGGGCGAGTGGGACGAGGTCTTCGATGTGATCAAGCGCGCCACGGATGCCGTCGGCGCGTTCGGCTCGCGCGTCTCGCTGGTGCTGAAGGCAGACATCCGTCCCGGCCACACGGGCGAGCTCACCGGCAAGGTGGAGCGGCTGGAGGCCGCCCTGAAGGCACAGGACCGCTGACCCGTCAGTCGTTCTGCAGCAGGATGCCGTCGAGGATCGCGCGCTTGCGCAGAGCCACCTTGGTGCCGACGTCGAAGCCGGCGACCCGGTACTTCTCCCGGATGCGCTTGAGGTAGCTCTTCGCGGTCTCGTCGGAGATGCCGAGCTTGAAAGCGACGGACTTCACCGGCTCGCCCGCGCCGTACAGCGCCATCACGCGGCGCTCCTGAGCGCTCAGCTTCGGCGAGCCCGTCGTGGTCTGGCTGAGGGCCACGTCGAGCTCCTCCGAGATGAACGAGTCCCCGCGCATGGCCGTGCGGATGGCCTCGACGATCATGTCGGCCGTCTCGCTCTTCACGATGTACCCCTGAGCGCCGGCCGCGAGTGCCTCTCGCACCACATTCGGGTCGGAGTATGCGCTCATCAGCATGGTGCGCACGCCCGCCGCCTTGAGGGCCTGCAGCTTGATCGAGACGGGGATGTTGTCTTTGAGGTCGAGGTCGAGCAGAACGACATCGACGGGGAACCGCTCGTGCGTGAGCAGTTCTGGCCAGGTGGCGACGGCGGCGACCATCTCGATGTCGTCGGCGGCGCTCCTGATCCATTCGGTGAGCGCGGCCAGGAGCATCCGGTGATCGTCGACAATGGCGATCGTGATCGGACCTTCTTCGGTTTGCTTCACCTGTACTACCTTCTTCCGGCTCGTGCGTCGCGCTCCCACCGATGAACTTCACTCATCGATCGGCCGACGCGTCGACAAGGCAGTCCACCTCAATGCGCACCATAGCCGACTGCCCGGTCTCGGTGTATCGCCCCACTCTGCGAATAGCTTGCCACGCCGCCGGGTCGATCTGCCGTCGTGGGATGCCCGTGGCTTCGATCCGGATCTGCAGGCCGTGCACGTGCGGCCCGGCATCCGCACCCCGCCTGATGTGGATCTGGAGCGACGTCGCCTTCGTCGTGCTCCCGACCAGCAGCCAGATCGCGGAGAACAGCCCGTCGCGTTGCCGCGAGGAGAGCGACGCGGCGAGGCCGTCCGGGTCGTCGATCCTCGTCACAGGGTCGAGCACGGCGGACTCGGTGACGGCGTGGTGCAGCCAGGTCTGCCTCCGATCCTCGACGAGGTGCAGACGCAGCTGCGTCGCCAGAGCGGATGCCCGTGCCGCCGTCGCCTGGTCCAGCGGCAGTTCCGCACGCCCCGCCGCGACGTCGTCGAGCAGCCGCTCGGCGGCGAAGTCGAGCCGCTCGAGCTCCTCGGATGCGAGCATCCCGACCGAATAGTCGCTGCTCGTCGTGCTCTGTGTCTGGGCGATCTCGGAGTGGAACTGCACTATCGAGCGGAAGGACCGCACCAGCGAGACGCCCACGAGCGGCGGCGCGCAGGAGATCGCCACCAACGCGAGACGAGGCGCGACGGCCTGCGGGTCGCGCACCTGCAGGCCGAGCACGACGAGCAGCACGATGGCGAAGACGCCGGTGGCGAGCAGGATGTCACGCGGCGGCCTGGTGGTCACTGCCGAGGCGATCAGTCCGCCGACCCCGATGCACGTCACGGGAAGCGCGGTCGTGGCGCCCGGGTCGAACGTTCCGGCGAGGTCGAGCCCGACGACGATCGCGCAGGCTGCCATCAGCGCAGCGAACCGGGTCTGCTCGGCCTGCGCCTCGGCGGCGACGGGCACGATCCACATCAGAACGGCGACCACGACGAGCAGAGAGACGGCGGCGATGCCGAGGCCCATCACCGCGTACTGGCTCCCCCAGGAGAGGAATCGCAGCACGGAGGCGGCGACCAGCACGTCGGCGATCACCATGGTGCCCACCCGCAGGCGGCTGACGCCCGTGTAGACGTGGGTGGCGCGGGCGTCGAGCGTACTCATGCCTTCGGCACCTCCAGAACCACGGTGGTGCCCGACCCGGGAGCGCTGAAGAGGCGGGCGTTGCCGCCGACGTCGCGCACCCTGGCGACGATCGACTCGGTGAACCCGAGACGGCCTGGCGAGACGGCACCCATGTCGAATCCGATGCCGGAGTCCGTGACCATGGCCCTCACGGTCACGTCGTCGTCCGTGATCGTGACGTGCGCCTGCGTCTCCCCGGAGTGCCTTCGCACGTTCTCCAGGCACTCGGCGAGGGCGAGCAGAAAGGCATCCAGGGTCTCGGCGGGCAGCAGCACGTGGCCCGTGCCGTGCCAGGCGACATCGAGTCCCATCCGCTCGAAGCGCTGCTTGACCGTCTCGAGCGTGTTGCCGAGCGTGGACTCCTGAACCTGTCGCAGGCGATAGTCACCGGATGCCGCCGGATCCGGCGTGTAGCCGAGCCGCAGCTGTCGCAGCAGTACGGCATCCTCCGCAGCCTGCGCACGCAGCGCCTGCTCGCCGACGCCGCGCCCGGAGTGTGCGAGAAGAGTGAGCGTTGCCAGCACGGTGTCGTGCAGCAGCCGCGCGCTCTGCCGGCGCCGTGCCTCCAGCTCGCTCGCCTGCCGCTCGGTGCGGTATGCATCGCTCATGCCTTCGATGCGTTCGACCGTCTGCGGCACGATGCGGGCCACCCAGACGGAGATGCCGGTGCAGAACGCCCAGCTGGCCGTGGTGATGAGCAGGGCCGTCACGAGTTGGCCTTTGATCGTCAGCAGAGTCGGCACGAGCACCGCGACGACGATGACGTACCCGATGCCGAGGATGACGCGCCTGCGGGGCTCGGCGCCGAGGAGCAGCGCGCTGCTGGCGGATGCTGCACCGAGCATGGAGACCACGGCGGTCGCGGCCAGTCCGTCGGCAGCGCCGTCCAGTCCGACGACGACGATCCCGATGACGGAGGCGGCGAGGGTGACGACGACGGGGATCGGCGATGTGCGCCTTCGCATCGCGAACGCGGCCGCGACGATGAGGAGGCAGAGCGCGACCAGGCACGCCTCGTCCTCGATGTTCCCCAGCGCGCCGGGAACGAGCGCGCACACGAGTGCGACGGACGCGGTGAGGCCGCTCGCCGTGCTCGACGCGAACCCCAGCATACGGTCGCGTTCTTCGACGGTTCGCGTCATCGATCCTCCGGTGGCGGTGCGACCCGAGATGCGTCGCGCCCGGCTGCGCCCGTTGCGCGGCCGGGCGTGCTACAGACAGATTAGGACACCCGAGGATCTGTCGACTCGCCCTGTGGATGAGCGGACGACGCGGCGGAAGGCGGTGACCCGCTCAGGACTCCAGCAAGCGCTGCAGAGGCGGCCCGATGAGGTCGTCCTCGATGAGGAATGCGTCGTGCCCGAACGGCGAGTGGATGACGATGGGATGCGCGCCGTGGATGCTGTTCTGCAGCCCGGCCGCGATGATCCGCTGGCCGTCGACCGTGTACAGGCGGTCACTGTCGATGCCGAGCACGAGAGAGCGTGCGGTGACCGTGGCGAGCGCGGCATCCACTCCGCCCCTACCGCGCCCGATGTCGTGCGAGGTCATCGCGTTCACGACGGTGATGTAGCTGTTGGCGTCGAAGCGTCTCGTGAACTTGTTGCCGTGGAAGTCGAGGTACGACTCGACGGCGAAGCGTCCGCCGGCGCCGAGCGGGCTGATGCCGCTCTGCCAGCTGCGCGCGAAGCGTTCGTTGAGCTCGTTCGCGCTTCGGTAGTTCAGCAGCGCCATGCGCCGCGCCAGGGCGAGTCCCGCGTGCGGGCCGTCGCCGTCGTCCGCGTCGTAGTATCGGCCGGCGCGGAACAGTGGATCGGTGCGGATCGCCTCGATCTGCACGGAGTTGAGCGCGATCTGGTCCGCCGTGGAGAACGGGGGAGCGGCGATCACCGCGACCCGTTCCATGCGCTCAGGAAAGCTGACCGCCCACTCCAGCGACTGCATGCCGCCCATCGAGCCGCCGATCACGGCGGCCCACCGGTCGATGCCGAGCTCGTCGGCCAGCGCGGCCTGGGCGTTCACCTGATCGCGGATGGTCGTGAACGGAAAGCGCGGGCCCCACTCCAGGCCGTCGGGGGCGAGGGATGCCGGCCCCGTCGACCCCTGACATCCGCCGATCATGTTCGGGGCCACCACGAACCACCTGTCGGTGTCGACGGCGAGTCCCGGCCCCACGACGCCGTTCCACCAGCCGGAGGTCGGATGCCCCGGCGCGGCATCGCCCACGACGTGGCTGTCCCCGGTGAGCGCGTGCAGCACGAGCACGGCGTTGGCGCGATCCGCGTCGAGCGTGCCCCACGTCTCGTACGCCACGACGGCGCCCGAGATGGTGCGGCCGCTCTCGAACGACACCGCACCGATGCGGGCGAACCGGCGCTCACCGACCGGGTCGCCCTCGCGCCACGCGCCGGTTGCGCGGGGCTTGCCGAGAAGCGATCGCGCCTGCGCGTCGGTGATGAAGCTCGACGGCACGGTGTCTTCGGAGGTCTGCCAGTCCATGGTGGGTCAATTCTCGCGTGTGGCGGCGCCGGGCTCGCGCCGTGTTACGACACACCCTCACCGTTCAGGTCGCGGGATAAGGCCCGAGAGGCGCGCCCGAACAGGAGATTACGCGCCCACTACCGGGGGGTGGTGTTGGGGGGGGGGGGAACCAAAGGGCCC
>NZ_JBQCIE010000074.1:0-2689 GCF_051954055.1 Humibacter sp.
GCCGAGTACCTCACCGTCGACCCGATCTCGGCCGACCGCGACCTCGCGTGGGCGTGGCCCGAGCTGATCTCGCTGGCGGGCCGGCTCGACGATGAGGCGCATCGAGCAGGGGCGGACGGCTTCGCTTCTCTGGATCCCGCAGCGCAGGACAGGATCCTGGCCGTCGTGGCGGCCGGATCCGGTGCACGCTCGTTCGACGCGCTGCGCAGGGTGTGCTGGGAGGGGTACTACGCCTCGTCGGAGGGCAGGCATCCCGCCGGCCTCGACATGGTGGGGTTCCGTGGCGTGCCGGAGGGAGTCACGCCGATCGAGCCGGAGCCGCTCAAGACGGTCGCACCCGCCGTTGTGCAGGCGCACTACGACGCCGTGATCGTCGGGTCGGGACCGGGTGGCGGCGTCGCCGCGCAGGTGCTCACGGCGGCAGGCAAGCACGTGCTGGTCGTCGAACGCGCGCCGTATCTGCGGAACGACCAGATCCGTGGCGACCACCTGCACGGCAAGCGCAACGCGGTGTACTGGCCGACCGTCGGACCCGGCCCCGGGCATCCGCGGGTCGCGCAGCTTCCCGACGGCGACCGCGTGCTCGACGGGACCGACGACGCATCCGTCTACGGACTGAACGCCGATGCGGTGGGCGGCGGCACGCGCATCTGGCAGGGCATGGCGTGGCGGTTCATGCCGGAGGACTTCAGCATGCGCACGCTGTACGGCAACCCCGACGGCGCGAGCCTCGCGGACTGGCCGGTGTCGTACGAGGAGATGGAGCCGTACTACACGAAGGCGGAGTGGCAGCTCGGCGTCGCAGGCGAAGAGGGCGGACTGACGAGACGGATGCCCCGCTCGGCCGGGTACCCGATGCCCGCGATGGGCACGGAACCGTCGCGGGAGCTGCTCGGCGCGGCCGCCGATCGGCTCGGCTGGGGCTGGGGTCCGATTCCGCTCGCGATCAACTCGGTGCCCTGGGGTGGCCGCGCGGCGTGCGTGCGCTGTGCGCAGTGCATCGGCAACACATGCCCGGTGAACGCGAAGAACGGTTCGCAGTCCACGTTCCTCCCGCGCGCGATCGCGACCGGCCTGTGCGATCTGCTGCCGGACGCCGAGGTGATCGAGGTGCGCGACGGAACCGGTAGCGCCGGCGTGACCATCATGGCGGATGCCTCGACCTCGCCCGTCGAGCTCACCGTCAACGCGGACGTCGTGGTGGTGTCCGCCGGCGCGGTCGAGACCGCACGCCTGCTGCTGGCCAGCGGACTGGGCAACGATCACATCGGGCGCTACCTGCACGATCACCGAACGGCGACGGTGCTGGGCGAGTCGGAGCATCCGGTCAAGCCGTACATCGGTCCTGGGCATTCGGTCGCGACGCTCGACCACGTGCACGCCGACACGATTCCGTGGGGCGGCGGCGTGATCGTCGACCTGATGGGACTGCTGCCGCTGACGTCGGCCGGTCAGCCGGCTCCCGGCGTTCCCGGCTGGGGCGCCGGCCACAAGGAGTGGATGCGCGGCGGCCGCGCCAACCTGTTCGGCGTGTTCGCGATGGGGCAGGAGATCCCGCTGCCGTCATCCAGGGTCACGCTCGCGGCGGTGAAGGACCGCTGGGGTCGTCCCGGCGCGGCGCTGCGCAAGGACGTGCACTGGACGAGCCAGCAGGTCGAGGACGGCATGGCGGTGCAGGGCGCCCGCTGGCTGGATGCCGCCGGCATCACGGACATCAGGCGGCAGGGCGGGCCTGCCACCGCGTCCGCCGCCGGCGAGCACTCGTGCGGCACGGCGCGCATGGGCACGTCGCCGGAGAACTCGGCGACCGACCCGTTCGGTCGCGTGTGGGGAACCAGTCGCGTGGTGGCGTGCGACTCGTCGCTGCACCCGACGAACGGCTCGGTGAACCCCACGCTGACCATCGTGGCGAACGCGTTCCGCGTGGCCGAGCACCTCGTGGCCGAATGGCCTCGGTGACGCAGGGAGGGCTCGTGCGGACCCATTCGTCACGCTGCCCCGTTCGTAACTCCTGCAATTCGGTCCGCACTCACGCTTGCCGCACGGTAAGCCGCGCCTGCGCGTCATGTCCGCCACCATTCTGCAGGAGTTATGAACGGGCGGGCGTGCGCGAGCCACGATCTGAAGGGACGACGATGACTGAGACGAAAGCGCCCGGGGCGCGATGGCGCGACACGCGGCTCTCCGCGGCTGAGCGAGTCGAGGCGCTGATCGGCGAGATGACGCTGCACGAGAAGGTCGCGCAGCTGTACGGAGTCTGGGTCGCCTCGTCGCCGGTCGGGGACGACGTCGCGCCGTTCCAGCACGACATGAGCGAGGGCGCCGTCGAGCTCGACGACCTGCTCCCGCACGGACTCGGGCAGCTGACGCGACCGTTCGGCTCCGCCCCCGTCGACCCGGCGGTCGGTCTCGTCTCGCTGGCGCGCAGCCAGAAGCGCATCGCGGCGGCCAACAGGTTCGGCATCCCGGCCATCGCGCACGAGGAGTGCCTCGCCGGATTCACGGCGTGGGGTGCCACCAACTACCCTGTTCCGCTCTCCTGGGGCGCCACGTTCGACCCCGCGCTGATCGAGCGGGTCGCGCGTCGCATCGGCACCGGGATGCGCTCGGTCGGCGTGCACCAGGGCCTCGCACCCGTGCTCGACGTCACCCGCGACCCGCGCTGGGGTCGCACCGAGGAGACGATCGG
>NZ_JBQCIE010000075.1:0-4548 GCF_051954055.1 Humibacter sp.
TCGGCTAGCCGGCCCACCGCACTTCGCCCGCCACGGAGCGGCTGGCTCCAATTCACCCTCTATGGACCTCCCGTCGCACGCCGGTGTGCGCGAGCATGCCGGTGAGCATCCAACGATCCGAGGTCTCACAAGTGACGACAGCCGATAGCGCAACCGAGACGGCACCCGACCAGTCGAAGACCAACAAGCTCAGCCTTCCCGCGCTCACCGCCATGGTGATCGGGTCGATGGTGGGCGCCGGCGTCTTCCAGCTGCCGGCCCGTTTCGCCGCCCAGACTGGCGTCGTGGGCGCCATCATCGCGTGGGCCATTGCGGGTCTCGGGATGCTCACCCTCGCCCTGGTCTTCCAGACTCTCGCGAATCGCAAGCCCAAGCTCGACAACGGCGTGTACGTATATGCCCGCGAGGGATTCGGCGTGTACCCCGGGTTCCTCTCCGCCGTCGGATACTGGGGATCCGCCTGCGCCGGCAACGCCTTCTACTGGATCCTGATCATGACGACGATCAGCCAGCTCTTCCCCGACCTGAAGCCGGTGCTCGGCTTGGGCGACACGTGGGTAGCGTTCATCATCTCGGCGGCGGCGGTCTGGGCGTTCTTCCTGCTCATCAGACAGGGCGTGAAGGAGGCGGCGGCGATCAACGCCATCGTCACTGTCGCGAAGCTCGTGCCGCTCGCGCTGTTCCTCGTGCTCGTGATCTTCTTCTTCAGGCCGGCTGTCTTCGTCTCGAACATGACGGGCGGATACGACCTGCCCGGCGGCTCGCTGTTCCATCAGGTGCAGGGCACGATGCTCGTCACCGTGTTCGTCTTCCTCGGGATCGAGGGCGCGAGCGTCTACTCGCGACACGCGAAGAAGCGCTCCGACGTCGGCCGGGCGACGGTCATCGGATTCCTGTCGGTGCTCGCGCTGTTCGCGAGCGTCTCGATCCTGTCGTACGGCATCCTGCCGAAAGCCGAGATCGCGAAGCTTCCGCAGCCATCGGTGGGAAGCGTGCTGGAGGCCGCCGTCGGCCCATGGGGCGGCGCCGTCATCCGGGTCGGTCTCATCATCTCCGTGCTGGGCGCCTACCTGGCGTGGCAGCTGCTGGCCGCAGACGTGGTGTTCGCGGCGGCCAGCGACAAGGACATGCCGAAGTACTTCGGCCGGCTGAACAAGCACGGCGCTCCGGCGAACGCCGTGCTGTGGACGTCGATCCTCGTGACGCTGATCCTCTTCATCGTGCAGTTCCTGCACAACGCGCTGGACTTCACGCTCGATCTCACGGCGGCGCTCTCGCTCGCGCCCTACGCGCTCGCCAGCGGCTACGCGGTGAAGATCGCGATCAGACGCGACGGATACGACGTCGCGAGACCGGACCACCGGGTGCGCGAGCTGGTGATCGCGATCATCTCCACTGTGTACACGCTCTTCCTCGTGTGGGCGGCCGGGTATGTGTTCATGTTCCTCGCGGGCATCCTTCTCGCTCCGGCATCGCTGCTCTACTACTTCGCGCGGCGGGAACAACGAGCGGATGCCGCGCCCGGCCGCGTCGTGCCCGTCTTCACGAAACCGGGCTGGGTCGTGTTCATCGTGCTCGTCGTGTTCGCGATCGTCGGCATCGTGCTGCTCGCGACCGGTGTCGTGCAGGTGGCGCCCCCGCCGCCGGTCGACTACTACAACCACTGATGTGACGAGGAAGAACAAGGAGTTCCTGATGCCGAACCAGCCGTATGGCGTGTACTCCGAGGTGGGTAAGCTCAACAAGGTTCTGGTGTGCCGGCCGGGGCTGGCCCACGAGCGGCTCACGCCGAGCAACAACGATGACCTGCTGTTCGACGACGTGCTCTGGGTGCACAACGCCAAGCGCGACCATCACGATTTCGTGCTCAAGCTCGAGTCCCGCGGCGTCGAGGTGGTTGAGCTGCACGAGCTGCTCGCGCAGACGCTCGCCGTTCCCGGGGCGAAATCCTGGCTGCTCGACCGCAAGATCACCGCGAACGAGGTGGGCCTCGGCCTGATGGCCGATACCAGGGCGTTCCTCGACTCGCTGGATGACGCGACCCTCGCCGAGTACCTCATCGGCGGCCTCTCGACTCGCGACCTGCCCGATGACTTCCGCCCGTCGTACCTCTCGCTGGCGAGAGAGTCCACCGGTGTGAACGAGTACCTCATGCCGCCGCTGCCGAACACGCTGTACACGCGCGACACGACGTGCTGGATCTACGGCGGCCTCACCCTGAATCCGCTGTACTGGCCGGCCAGGCACGACGAGACGCTGTTGATGAAGGCGATCTACGACTTCCACCCCGACTACACCGGCAACACGGTGTGGTGGGGCGACCCGGAACTCGACTGGGGCCAGGCCACGCTCGAGGGCGGCGACGTGATGCCCGTCGGAAACGGCGCAGTGCTGATCGGCATGAGCGAGCGGACGTCCCGGCAGGCGATCACCCAGCTGGCGGCGAAGCTGTTCGAAGCGGATGCCGCCACTCGCGTCGTCGTGGCCGGCATGCCCAAGCTGCGCGCCGCGATGCACCTCGACACGGTCTTCACGTTCGCGGACCGCGACCTCGTGACGTACTACCCCGACATCGTGGACGGCATCCAGGCGTTCTCGCTGCGTCCCTCGGACGATGGGTCGGTGGAGGTCACCGAGGAGAAGGACTCGTTCGTCGACGTGGTCGCCGACTCTCTCGGCCTCGCGAAGCTGCGCACGGTCGAGCCGGGAGGCGGCTGGTATGCCGGTGAGCGTCAGCAGTGGGACAGCGGCAACAACGCGGTGGCCGTCGAGCCCGGCGTCGTGTTCACGTACGACCGGAACACGCACGTGAACACGCTGCTGCGCAAGGCGGGCGTCGAGGTGATCACGATCGTCGGAGCGGAACTCGGCCGAGGCCGCGGCGGAGGACACTGCATGACGTGCCCGATCTCCCGCGACGCAGTGGAGTTCTAGGAGCCCGCGCTACAGCCGCGCCTCGGGGATCGTCGGCTCGAACAGCTCGATCGGATTGCCGGAGGGGTCCTCGATGAGGATCTGCCTGCCGCCGACTCCGTCGACGATCTCATTGCGCATCCCCACGCCCTGTTCCCGGAGCCGTTCGACGCGTGCATCGAGGTCGTCCACTTCGAGCGAGAAGCGGTTCCAGCCGCCCGGTTGCGGCAGCGTGCCGTCAGGCATCGCCGCACCGCCTCCCGGACCTCCGCTCGGTGCGCTCAGCACCAGCCTCAGCTCACCGTGCGACAGCATGGCGAACGCCGGAGCCGGATGCATCACCAACCGGAATCCGAGCCGGTCCACGTAGAACGCGATCGCTTGGTCGACATCGTGGACGATGTACCGCACGCTGATTGAAGGCATTCGGATCACCCCGTACCAGGGTCGGTCATCCGTCGGCGCGCGTCCAGCCTTTGTGATGGAACCACCACCACATGAGGCACGCCGAGGCGACCATCGTGCCGAGGCCGAGCAGGAAGAACGCCAACGGGCCGACGAGCACGTGCCCGACCTCCCAGCTGAAGTTCATGCCGAAGAACCCGGTCAGAAAGCTCAACGGCAGAAAGATCGAGGCGATGATCGCGAGCTGCTTGGATGTCGCACCCTGCTTGTTCGCGACCGTCGACAGGTAGAGATCGGTGCAGCTGGCGACCATCTCGTGGTACGAGTCGAGCTCGTCGCAGATGCGGATCAAATGGTCGTAGATGTCGCGGAAGTAGTCGTGGCTGTCGGGCTCGAGCCCGGCGAGGTCGGTGATGACCTCGATCTGACGCGCGAAGACATCCCGCATCGGCACGACCGCCTTGCGCAGCCGGAGCAGCAGCCGCTTGAGCCGGAAGGTCTCCTCGAGCTCGCGCCGCCCCGCACCGGAGACGATCGCGTCTTCGAGGTCGTTGATCTGCTCATCCAGGTCGGCGAGCATCGGGAAGTAGCTGTCGACGATGACATCCACGATCTTGTAGACGTAGTAGCGCTCCGTCTTCGGCGAGTTGCTGCGGGTGAACTGCTCGCGCAGGTCATGCAGCTCGGAGTACGGATTGCGGTGCACGGTGACGATGAAGTCGCCGCTCAGGTGGCAGTGCACCTCCTCGAGCGGATGCGGGTTCTCGTCCTCCGGCTCGGACTCGACGCCGCCCTGCAGCACGAGCAGCGCCGTATCGCCGTACGTGTCGAGCTTCGCCCGTTGCCCGAACTTGACGCTGTCCTCGACCGCGAGCGGATGCAGGCCGAGCAGCGCACCAAGGTGCTCGATCTGCTCCTTGCTCGGGTCGGAGAGGTCGAGCCAGAAGAACTCCTGCTTCTGTCGCGACTCCTTGATCAGTGCGTCGTCGATGGAGTCGAGGATGCGCATGCGGGCTCCGCTGTACGAAGGTGGATGGGGCATCCGTCAGCGTAGCCCTGCCCTGTCCGCCCCGCGCGACGAGCCCCACCCGCTCAGGTCGCCGTTTATTTCGGGATTCGCGTTGTGTTGCGACAGAAACAGCGACCTGTAAGGAGGGGGGATCCCTAGATACGCGGCCGCTCGCGGAGAACAACAGCGGCCGAGCGCCGGGGCGGCGCGCCGCACCAGCC